>JAFGDW010000069.1 GCA_016931935.1 Candidatus Zhuqueibacterota bacterium
ACTCATACAAGTATTATCTGACGAATTTGGGAAAACGAGTCATTTCGGCTGCTTTAAAAATCAATGAATATGTGCTTGTCCCACAGACTTCATGACCAATGTTTCAGCGGAGATGGCTGATCCATATTACGAAAAACAGATAAAGCCCGGTGAACGACTGCCCAACTCCTGCTTTTCGTGGAAATTCCACAACCTTCCGGTTGTAAAATCCGAACCGTATATGACGACACGCAAAGACTATTTGGCAGCTATCTACTTTCAACTCGTCCATTATCGTGATCCGTATAATTACTTCAGATTTATAAAGGAATGGGACGATTTTGCCAAGATGATGCGTGATCACTTTGATGATTTCATTAATTAAAAAGGCGATATAAAAGTGCTCGCCGAACAAACATATTTGCCAATAAAAAGTCCGCATGAACGAGCCAAAGCTATTTACAATTACGTGCGTGATAATATTTCGTTAACCGGCTGATTTGCCATTTGAAAATCTATAGCAAAAATTATTATCTTGACGCTTGCAACAGTAACATGCCATTCGAGATGGTGCCGACAGAAGACATTGCCTGTGATGGAATGATTGTGTATGACGATAAGCATGAACTTGTTCAGTTGCCTGCACCCGCATCAATAAATATGCGATTTGCCGAAACCCGGGCGGAGTTGACTGATGACGGAGAATTGATTTGTCAGTCCGTTCTGCGATATGAAGGCTACCGGGGCGTGGATATCCGAAATGAAATATCTGACTCCGATAAAGATGAGTTTGTGAAAGAATTACTCGAAGACCAGTTTGCTGAAGTAGCCATTGATAGCTTTAAAATTGAAAATCTTGATGATCCCAATGTACCGCTTACGATTGTCGTATCCTATCACATAATCAATCATGTTCAGGATGCCGGGGATATGCTGTATCTGAGTAGTGCATTATTACACGGTTTGAGTAGCAATCCGTTTAAGCGAGAAAAGCGAACGTTCCCGGTTGAATATGAATACCTGAGAGCTTCCACAGAACAAATCACATTAAAATTGCCAGCGGGAATGCAAGTTGTGGAACTGCCCAGACCTGCTTCCATAACATCCAACTATATTAAATACATGAACACATGTTCTCAATCAGGCAATATTGTAACCATTGGACGCTCTCACATCATATTAAAAGACTTCGTTCCCGTGGATGAATATACCCAATTAAGAACATATTATGATCAGATCGTCAGCGCCGACCAGGCGCAAATTGTGTTGAGTCGGGTTGAGTAATCGCTACACACGCTGTCCAGGAACTATGCTTGCACAAGTTGTTGTTTCAAAATAGGACTATATGCTTTCCGGCTATCCAATTTAATCAGCAAATGTTCAGGATTGAGTATTAAATAACTATTGGAATGTTTGTGTCGATGGAGAACATCCCCCTGATTCTGACCTAAGCTCGCAAGCGAGTTGGTCAGAATATTCCCCCTTCGAAGGGTGAATTCCCATTTCACCCGCTTGCGGGAGCGGAATGGGATAGGCGGATGTTCAACTATTGTTAAACATGATCAGATTTGTTGTCTGAAACCACATCTACCTGACTTATTTGGATACCCGGATATAAGCTGTGTTAATGTTAAGCGTTGTAATATGATATTGTACACATCAAAACTTTCGCAAGGGTTTCTCTAACAATATGCAAGTACCCGGTCATGCACCGTCCTGTTATCTAACAATCGGGAGTTTAATGTTCATGATATTTCGAATGAAATTGCTATCGCTAGTTTTGCCAGTTTATCTGCTTTCCATCAGCCCGGTATTTGCCGAAAACGCCCGAATTATACGTGATGAACGGATGTTTGAGATATTCAGTCAGGATAAAGCGACTTATACCGTACATAAAGAAATTATTATATTTAATACATCTGCAATAAACCACGGCAGAATTTTCGTCAATAAAAATCAATTTATCGAATTCAAAAAGCTCAATGGAAAAATTCGTGATATTTCGGGACAGACAATAAAAAAGTTAAAAAATGATGACATTAAGGAAAGTGATTATTCGGCTGACTACATTTTATATGATGATATGAAATTGCACTGGGCCGAACTGACCGCCCGGACATTTCCCTAAATATTGGAATATGAATATAGCCAGGAAATGAATAGTCTGTTCTATTGGCCCAATTGGTATCCTCAATCGGACGATTCCGTTGTAAGTGCCAGCTATGAATTAATCTTGCATCAACCAATCGAGTATAAAACCTATGCGATTGGATTAGATAAAACACCCGCATCGTTTTCTGAAGATAAAGGTGAAACGACTATTCGCTGGACTCAGTCAAATAAATCACCCAGACTCGACGAGGATTATTTACCTCCGGAACACCATATTCAGATGGCTTTACTCTTTGCCGCCCGGGAGTTTGAACTGGAGACATTTAAAGGATCTACGGAATCGTGGAACAGCTTTGCTAATTGGATTCATCAACTCTGGGAAAATAAATATGAATTATCGCCCGATGAAAAATCCACTATTTCAGGCTTGACCCAAAATTGTCACAATGAACGTGAAAAAATTAGCGTGCTCTATTCCTGGCTCCAGAAAAATACACGATACGTGGCAATTGAGGCTGGCATTCATGGATTCCAACCATTTCCGGCACAGGATGTTTTAAACAATCGCTACGGTGACTATAAAGCACTTTCAGCACTTATGGTGGCGATGCTTTGGGATGTTGATATTACTGCTTACCAGGCATTAGTAAAAACAAGAGATAGCGGCATTACACGAACGGATTTCCCTTCCAATCAATTCAATCATGTCATCGCCTGCGTACCAATTCAAACAGATACCGTCTGGCTGGAATGTACCAGCAATTTATTGGCAGCGGGAGAATTACCTTATAATGATGAAGACTGTTCGGATCTTCTTTTACATGAAAATGGCGGAACGATCGCTAAAACATCGGCGAGTACAGCGATGGCCAACAGTTGGCAAAGTTGCTGTAAGGGCAGGCTGACGTATGCCAGGATGCTTATGTTTGACGGGGAGCTGCACATTTCTCTGGCAACCAGACTGTTTATTGACGCCAGCGACTTTTTGAAGAGAAATTGGGGGATCAGGAACGGATCATTAAAAGCCTATTGGCGAAATACCAACCATCAGTTAAACTCAATAATTATGAGCTGATGACTCTGACCGATCATTTCGAACAGCCATTCATCATAAAATTTACCGGAGAAATTGAACGATTTGCCACGCGCAGCGGCAACCGGCTTTTCTTAAATCCGAATATGCTAAACCGCTGCACCGCAGACGATATCCCCCGCGATGAAGATCGTCAATTTCCTGTCTATCTGCACTATCCACCGACACCCTTTGTACTACATTGCCCCACGAGTACGAATTGGAAGCTACGCCTAAAGCTATTGATGCATTTTCAACAATTTGGCGTTTTGATTCACATGTTCAAACCGATCCTGATGCACGGACACTTACCTGTATACGCAGTGTCACGTTCAATTAAAACAGGATTCCATTAGAGAAGCACGACGACTTCGTTGAATTACGCAAAACCATGGTGAAACAGGATCGTTCAAAAATTATGTTGGTGCGGGCTGAATAATTTAAACCTTGATTTTTTTCGGAACATGATACATTGCCCGCTCCGCCATGGCAGTGATCGTCAAACTGGGATTCACACCAAGATTGGCGGGGATCGCCGAGGCATCTACCACGTAGATATTTTCATACCCAAACACACGGTGATATTCATCAATCACGCCGTGCTCCCGATCCTTTCCCATAATACACCCGCCCATGATATGAGCTGTCATCGGAATATTCAGCACTGTTTCATTAATACCGTTCATCGGAAAACCGTTCATGCGTTTGGCCATAGCGCGAGCGGTTGAATTCGCTTCCGGGATATAATTGGGAATTTTACGCCCACCATTCGACGATGCTAAACGTTTTTTGAACGGCGACCACCAACGGAGCGTGCGGGATAATGTCAGATAGTTATCCAGCGTCTGCATTACCAACAAGATGATCGATTTCTTGGCTTTACCAAACGGCCACAGGGTTTTTAACGATTCAATCGGATGCCGGAGACATACACCAACGAATCGTACAAACCGTGGGATTTTCCCATGATCGTCGGCCATCGGCGTGCCGAGCATCAGCATTAAATCCGAGCCAGCCGGATAGCGTACCAATTCGATGTGCGTTTCATCATTTACGAACAATCCCGAGGTAATAGCGACACCATCACAGTAAACATCCTTACGATTTTTGGAGGTCACACCAGCCAGGGTTTCGCTATTCGTGCGCACATAGTGACCAAGTTTATCAGAAAGATTGGGCAGGTGACCATTTGCTTTGCAGTTCATCAGCAAATCCAGCGATCCCAACACGCCGCCGGCTATCACCACGCCTTTGGCTTTGATCGTGCGTTTACGTTTGATGAGAAAGTCTGTTAGTTTTTCAGCGGTTAACACATAATTTCCGTCTTTATCCTGTTGAATATCCATCACCCGATGCTCCGGAATTATTTCCAATCCATCCTGCTCGGCCAGGTAGAGATAATTTCGATCGAGTGAATTCTTCCCCCCATCACGGCAGCCGACCATGCAGTGGCCAGTCAGTGTACAACCTGTACGCGCCGGACCCTTTCCACCGAAAAACGGATCAGGCACGGTCACACCCGGTTCCCCGAAAAACACACCAACATCAGTCGCCTTAAAATGCTCCGGCCGCTTGATTTCATCTGCATAATCCTTTAACATATCATCGGCAGCGTACAACGCCGGGTTGGTCGTTACACCGAGCATTTTTTTTGCAGTTTCATAATACGGAGTCAATTCCGCTTCCCAATCGGGAACGAGCCCTTTCCAGCCGGAATCGTCAAAAAACGGCCGCGGCGGAACAAGTAATGTGTTGCCATACACCAAACTACCGCCGCCAACGCCAGCGCCGCCAAGAATCAGCACATCATTGAGAAGAAAAAGCCGTTGGATGCCAAAGCAGCGCATTTTCGGCGCCCAGAGAAATTTAGTAATATTCCAGCTTGTTTTTGCAAAGTCAGGCCCAATAAATCGTTTTCCACTTTCAATGACACAACATCGATAGCCTTTTTCGGTTAAACGCAGCGCAGCCACACTGCCACCGAATCCGGATCCGACAATCACATAATCATAAATCATTCTTCCTCCCTGAATGTTACAAAAACATCATACGGAATTAATTTAAAAAAAGCAAGAGGAATGAGCGTAGCGAGAACTGTCATTCCGGTTCCGCCTAGGCGGATACCGGAATCCCCTTGACTCACACATCGCTACTTATTCATACAAATAAAGAGAAATTTCTGGTATCCCGATCCCGCAAAAAAACAGCGAGACAACGGGAACCGGAATGACATTTTCGTTTGAATACAAAAAACAACTTGACATCTTTATGAAATTTCTATATATTGGTCGTGTATATATAGATTATCAATATATACACGATCGATATAACGCTAACTATTATATTATATAATTATGTCACGAATTGATATTCCACAATTGACCAAACTTTTCAATGAATCGTTGATTTTAGCTGTGTTATTTAACGAGAAAAAACACGGCTATCAAATTGCGTTGGAAATTGAACAGCGGAGCGATGGTCTGTTTAAACTTAACCACGGTACGTTGTATCCAATTTTGCATAAGCTGGAAAAAGAGGGTCACATAAAAGGTGTGTGGAAGCAAGAGGGCCCAAAACGGCAGCGCAAATATTACAATTTAACCGCCAAAGGACGTAAATACATTACCGGTTTGTCCGCTGACTGGCGGACGTTTATGCGTCAATTTTATGATATTATTGACGAGGTTGAAAAATGAATCCATTTAAACAAACGCTCCAAAATCTAAATCACAAACTCGATCTTCCCCAGCCGACTAAATCACGCATTATCCTGGAAATTGCCGCTGATTTGGATGATCTCTATCAGCATTACCTGAGCGCTGGCGCCTCCGAACAGGAAGCGATTCAACAAGCAGCCGATATGGTGGATTTATCGGATGAAGCCCTGGAACAGCTTGTCAGCGTTCATCAAACGGCGTTCCAGAAGTTGCTGGATAAAATCTCGCTACAGGCCCAATCGATGTGGGAACGCACGGTGTTGATGTTTGTGCTTGTCGTCATTGCCACATTTGCCACACATGCAATGACGACCACTCAATTTTTTTTGGAAGCCAGCAAATTCGTGTGGGGCGTTGCCGGAATTGGTGTTGTTGCCATCGGACTTTCTATCTACAAATTTTACGCATTCTACATCAAACGCACGCACCACACGCGAACATTACATTCCGGTTTAACAACCTTAATTCTGCTAGCAGGGTTTAGCATCCTTATCGGTGTTATGGGCAATTTTACAGAAGTCTTTCTGGTTCAGAATAAAATAACTTTTTTCGCGCCGTTCCTGATTATATTATTAATACTATCGGGCCTGATCCCGGTACTGCGCTAACAGATACGGTGAATGTAATGGTAAAGACATCATCACTGCTAATGTTCAGCCTGCTTGTATCGATCGCGATTTTATTACTCTGGCACATTCTTGCCAGCAAGGCGAATCGCATCGAGCACGCTGAAGCTTCACTCTATCTATCGAATGAATAAAAATAAAGGAGTCTATCATGTATCAATTTTTCATACAAGGCGGCCCATTTATGTGGGTTTTGCTCATCCTGGCTATCGTAATTGTTATTATTTCCATTCGACGAATTATTGACCTTACAATTAAAAAGTCATCAATCAATCATGCTATTTTTGAACGCGGACTTGCGTCAATTTTGTTTTGGGGAATCATGGCAGCCATCATTGGTCACCTTGCTCATTATTACGGTTTGTATTTGGCAATGATGGCCATCATGCAAGCGGCTGATATCAGCCCGGCGATCGTCGCCGGTGGATTTGGTGTATCGCTTATCACCATAATTTCCGGATTATTCATTCTGATGGTTTCAGCTATCATTTGGTATGTTCTACGATGGCAATATAAACGAATCTCCGCATAAACGGACTTGTACTCTATCCAGCGTGATTTTTATACTGGGGCAAACCACTTTGGATTCCGTATATTTCAACATCCGATAACCAAAACGGCTAAGAATTTAGGTAGATCTGAATTATCAGCCGTTTTCAATTTGGGGCACTTTTATGAAAAAAGTATTCGTTTTGGTTACTTCTCTCGCTCTTCTTCATTGTCACGCGCGCTACCAACCGACTCAGCAGCCATTAAAAGTTATTGAGCTTAGCGGCTCTGCTTATAATAGAGGTTTTATTCATGGCCAGACATTGCAACGGGAAATCCGTCAAATCATTAGCCAATGGTCGAAAGCGACAGAAGCCAAATACGGCTTGCCGCTGAATGATATCAAAGATGATTTTTTAAGACAGACGGATTATGTCGAAGCGATTAAAAAGTGGACGCCAGAATTACTGGATGAAATCAAGGGGATCGCAGATGGAACAGGTATCGATTTTGATTTGATATATCTGCTGCAAATTAGTGAAGAGCTCGATAATTGCGCTCCACATCCGGATATGTTCAGGTGCACATCTGTCAGCGTCAACAAAACGGACAATTCCCCAACGATTGTCGCGCAAAACATGGAACCGCCACGCTTTCTTCATGGCTTCCCGACCCTGCTGCATATCAAACATGAAAACGCTGAACTGGAATCGTATGTTTTCACATTTCCCGGTTTCATCGGCTTGAATGGTCTGAATAATTATGCGATTGGGGTTACAGCCAATGGGCTACCCGATTATTATGCAAAATCTGAAGGATTGCCTGTTTCGTTTGTTATCCGTGGCATTCTGGAAAAATCGACAATCATTGAAGCGCTTGATTTTATTCATAAAATTGATCATGCAAAGGCGCAATGCTACACAATCGGCGGTCAGGACAGCGCGGTTTGTATTGAATGCGATGCGGAGCATATTTTTCGATTTATTCCGTCCGGGCATCCAAGGTTGACCTACCACACAAATCACTATCTTGCCGCTGATTACCCGGCTGAATACTGTTCCCGGCTTGCCACCATTAAAGAAGAGCTCCTCAAACGTAATTATAGAATTGGCTATGAAGACATCAAGGCAATATTAAGCTCGAATACGTACAACGCAGGACGGCCAATTTGTCATTTCAATACCTACGGTTGTACAATCATGGTTTTAAGCAAGAAACCCGAACTTCACATAACACCGGGCCGGCCGGATCAAGTGGATTTTTTGATGTTCGATTTCAATTCTCGGAAGCACTAAATTTCAGTCCATTAAAATCAATGCATTTCAAGGCACTACGATGTGTTTTATAAGTAGATGTACTGGAAAATAAAAAACGAAAGGTTTTAAAATGAATATACAGAAAATTATAATTGTTTGCTTGTTAGCAAACATCACCAATATTTCTGAATTTAAATCTGTAATTGCAGAGCGCAACAATGCAATTCAACCAATAGAACAGTATCACTCAATTGAAGGTATTTGGAAATGTACCCCAGAAACAGCGTTCACATTTTCACATGGCGCGCTGGAGTATGGTTTTCGGATTGCATGCGATAGCAGCGGACAATTCATTGTCAATGGATTTCAATTATGGGATGATGAGTACAAAGAAAAATGGCAGTTAGTTGATTGTCAATATAATGAACAGGCACGGTTACTCACCATGCCTGACGCAGATGGCAATATATTTAAGGGAACACTTGATAAAAATGACAGCACGATCACAGGGTACATTCATGCAAAAAATACAAATCAGGATGTCGCCCTCAATCTTGTGCGGGCTGATAAGAAGCTGGAAATCGCATTATTCTATCCCCGACTGCCGGACGCCAATGGTAACGTCTCCTATTCCTACCATACGCCGGAACAAATTGATGATGATTTGCAAACGGCTTCAATTACAGAAGCGGGCGTGAACACTGAATCCATCGGGTATTTGTTGCAGGACATTATCAATCAAGACTATGGTCGGCTGGAATCGCTGCTCATTTCAAAGGATGGCCAACTGCTGTTGGAGGAATATTTCTATGGGTATGACCGGACGCGCCTACATCGGATAAACTCATGTACGAAAAGCGTGACATCGCTGCTGCTCGGCATCGCGAAAGAACGGCACCATGAATTTAGCATTGAGCAAAAGCTGTTTGATTTCTTCCCACAGTATGATTCACTGAAAACAAAGGAAAATGAACGCATCACAATAGAAAACGTCCTGACGATGACATCCGGATTTCAATGGCATGAAATTCCAAAGGAGATGTATATATCGGACAATCGGATTGAATACATTCTCAGCCGTCCTATGGAAACGCCTCCCGGCAAGAAATTTCTATATAATAGCGGTGGGACACAATTGATCGGCACTGTGCTTATGTCGCTCGAAGGGCCGGACATATTGTATTTTGCCGATTCATCTTTATTTGAACCGCTGGGAATTACTGATTATGTCTGGGATATTTATAAAAATGGCGCGCTCGAATACTGGCGAGGTTTACACATGCGGCCGCGGGACATGGCCAAACTCGGGCAGCTCGTTTTAAATAATGGCGTCTGGAATGGCAAACAAATTGTGCCGTCAGCCTGGATTCAGGAATCAACAAAACCGCGTGTCGCGGAAAGCAAGTACTTTCGCTATGGTTTGCATTGGTGGTATCGCGACAAGGACTGTATACCGTGGTGGAAACCTTCCAATGAAGATTCATCTAAACAGCATGATCTTATCGTGGCGCTCGGCTTTGGCGGCAACTACATTATAATCATCCGTGATCTCAATTTGGTCGTCGTGACAACTGCATCTGATAACGATAATGATAACAACGGGCTGAAAAAAGTCCCGATGGTGATTGAACGAATCATTCCATTGTTTGCTGATTAACGAAATACGATGCCATCTTTTCGAGAGATGGCATCGCTCACCCACATTGCATCTGCTTAACAGAATCGTACTTTTTATTTCGACAATCATAAAAATAGATTGACTTTTTCAATAGCATTTACTATATTTGTTTCGATATTCATCGAATCATAATACGGGAAGCAAAATGACTCACGAACAAAACCTTGCTATTTTAAAAGCGCTTGCTGATGACTCCCGATTGAGTATTGTAAATGCATTGCTCGATCAGGATCAATGTGTCGAAGATCTGGCTCAGCGATTAAACCTCGCTGCATCGACCGTGTCGTTTCATTTAAAAAAACTTGAAAATGCAGAGCTGGTTACGCGGACAAAGCGCCAATACTATGTGATTTATTCAATCAATCATGAGATATTTGATTTGCCGTTAAGCACATTGCTAAATGTTGCAGAAACCGAACAGCAAATCCAGAGCCGGCGCATAGAACAATCGCAACAAAAAGTGATTGACACGTTTTTTACAGACGGAAGGCTGCAGAAACTGCCTACCCAGCAGAAAAAACGACGGATCGTGCTCGCTTACATTTTAGGTAAAATCGATGACAATCATCGTTACAGCGAACAAGAGTTAACGGAAATAATCCACCAATATTATGACGACCATTGCTCGATTCGCAGGGAAATGATAGATTTCGGCTGGTTACAACGTGAACATGGCGTTTACTGGAAAGATAGTGATTCAGCGTATTTTCCGCGCAAAAACAACTTGCAAATTGAAGAAACTATACGGGAAAATAAAATGTCTACAGATAATAAAAAACAACTAAAAGAGCAATACAAAGAAATGAAAATTCCCAAAGGGATTTTAAAAATTGAAAACACTGCGAACGGCAAGGTATTTCTTGTCGCCACTAACAATTTACTTGCGGCAATCAATCGGCAACGCGCAACGCTGAAGCTCAATTCCAACCGTAATGTTGAATTGCAGAACGATTGGAACACATTCGGAGCGGAGCAATTTACATTTGAGATTCTCGACCAACTAGAGGAATCAGATGACGATTCCCCCGCCAGAGCAGCAAAAGAACTGGCATTGCTACTGGAAATGTGGCTGGATAAGTTGCAGCCATACGAAGAACGCGGGTATCATACGCCAGAGAAGCGTAATTTGATTTTGTAGCATGTTCAACACAAGCTCACACGGTTGTGTTTTTTTGAATTGGGGATTTATTATTTAAATGAGAGAACGAAAATGACAAAACGTTTTTTGGAAGTATCACAGGAAGCAGGAGCGGAGTTTTTCACACAGAATATCCAGGGTGAAATCATCATGCTGAATTTATTGCGATTTCGTGGCGTCGCCGACTACGCTGCAAATCCAGAACTAAAGCCAGCCGAACCAATTTCCGGCGCGGAGGCGTTTCAAAAATATATTGACCAAACGTTACCATTTCTCAGGAAAAGTGGCGGGGATATTGCATTATTGGGCAAAGGCGGCAAATATCTCATCGGACCATCGGATGAGCAGTGGGATTTCGTTATGCTAATTCGCCAAAACTCAATATCTGATTTTATGGCCTTTGCAACAAATCAAGCATACCTGGCAGGCATGGGTCATCGAACCGCTGCATTGGAAGATTCTCGATTGTTGCCAATTGTTGAGGCGGAAACTGCAGTTTAAAATTTCAACGGCAAAAGAATTGAAATGAATATGTAGTTTTTTGACCTAAAAATATTTTATAATTCAAAGCGATGCGATCTTTTTAAGAGATGGCATCGCTAAATGCGCCGCCGTTAAATCGTCGCCGCCACCCTTCGGAAATGAAACCCGTAAATTGCCATTGTGATAGCCAACGGGAATTTTTCCGGACAGCGAAACAGGCTATAAAAAAATAGCCGCCAATAATAACGCTTGCCTTTTTCTATCAGTCCCAGTACCCATATCGATCGAAACAATGCTTTGATATCGCGCCAAAATATTTTCTTCGGGAATGTTGGCATTTTATATTCCATTAAAAATGTTTTCACACGTTCATAGTAGGCTTTCGGGGAATAAATGGTGGTGACTAAATCTTTATACCCTTTTTTCAGATTGTCGTAATTCATTTTCGGGATAAAATTCATGCTACCGTCCGTATTGTCGCCGCTCATCCGTTCAAGCAGACGATTTTCCTGTTTCATTCGGTGAAATAATTTTGTGCCTGTAGGCGCGTTGAGCAGTCCCACCATTGCGGTTACAATCCCGCTATTTTGAATAAACTGCATCTGTTGTTTAAAAATTGAAGGCGGATCGCTATCAAATCCCACAATAAATCCGGCAGACACGGCGATCCCCTTCCGCTGTAATTTTTTGACCGCTCCAATCAAATCGCGGCTCTGATTTTGGGATTTCCCACATTCAGCCAAACTTTCGTCGTTTGGTGTTTCAATGCCGATAAAAGCAGCATCGAATCCGGCGTCCGCCATTAGTTGTACCAATTCATCATCATCGGCGAGGTTAATCGAAACTTCGGTCATAAAACGAAACGGATAATTATGTTTTCGCGACCATTCTATCATCGCCGGTAACACGTCCCGTTTCAATTTTGCTTTATTACCGATAAAATTATCATCAACAATAAAAATAGCGCCACGCCAACCGTTCAGGTACAATGAATCCAGTTCAGCCAAAAATTGACCGGCTGACTTCGTGCGTGGCTTATGACCATTAAGAATTGTTACATTGCAGAAGTCACAATTGAACGGGCAGCCACGTGAGTACTGAATGGAGATCGATGCATATTTCCGGAAATTGACCAGCTCCCACATGGGAATGGGTGTTTCAGCAATGTCAGGGAATTCGGTTGTCGTATAGATTCGCTGCAGTGTCCCGTTTTCCAAATCGTTCACAAACATAGGCAGCGTTTTTTCAGCTTCATTTAACACAAAATAGTCAATCTCAGGAAATTCCTGATGGTCGGTTGTGAATAATGGGCCACCGCCTACAATTTTTTTGTCGTACGCTTTACAGCGCTTAATTATTTGATGAATTGAGGTTGTATGCACGTTCATTCCAGTCAAAAACACATAGTCAGCCCAACGAATAACTTTATCCTTTAACATTTCAACATTAAGATCAACCACCTTTTTGTTCCACTCTTTCGGTAACATCGCAGCAACTGTCAACAAGCCAAGCGGCGGTTCCGATGATTTTTTCGAGATAAATTTCAACGCATTGTGAAAACTCCAAAACGTTGTGGGAGTTTTGGGGGAAACAAGTAAAATATTCATAATGCTCTCTCCTTTTTACATGAATGGGATGTCTTAGTCAAATTGAAAATTATGCTTTCATTTTGGTTCAAAATTAATTATCTTGATTATACATCAGCTTTTTGAATATACTCGTACTGAAGTGGTTTTAAGATTTTACATTTAAATCTATCACAAAACCATTTCGAGAGCATATAATTCGTTGTACAATCAAACGAAATATACACAATTTTTTCAGGCGCGATTGTAAAAGTAGTGTAAAACGATATGAAACGTTTAGGCTTTTTATTTCACCCGGTTGTTATCTTTGTCTCCGCCCAATTGGCCTGGCTTTCGCTGTTGGGCATCTGGATTTACTGGTACGTGACCAACTATATTATTTTCACGACTGCGGGCGATAAAATTTCACCGCAGTTATTGGAAAAAAATACCAATATTGTGGCTCTGGTTACGGGCCTGGTGTTACTGGTAGCGATACTCGGTGGGATGTATTTAATTTTCATCTATCTGAGCCGGCAGTTAAAAATCACAAATCTGTATGATAATTTTATTGCAAACATCACCCACGAATTGAAATCACCGCTGGCATCCATTCAACTCCATTTGGATACGCTAGCCTCGCGGGAGCTTTCTCAGGAAAAGCGCAATCAATTTATCGCATTGATGAGTAAGGATGCAAATCGACTCAAGCAACTTATTGATTCGATTTTAGGAATCGCTCAACTTGAGCAAAAGAAAATAGCCCACAATTTCCAGATTTATACAGTAGACGAAGTGGTTCGGGACATTATAAATGAATCGGAATTTCAATTTAACTTGTCAGAAAATATCCTGCATGTTGCAGGAAATGCGCCGTGCAAATGTGTGATTGACCGGAACGCTTTTAAAATTGTAATTGATAATTTAATTGATAACGCATTAAAATATTCTCATAATACACCTACGATTAATATCAGACTGGATCATAATGACAAAAGCTGGTCGTTAGAAGTATGTGATAACGGGATAGGTATTTCAAAATCCGATCAGAAAAATATTTTTCTAAAATTTCAACGGATATATCACAAGGACAGTCCAAACGTAAAAGGCACAGGGTTGGGATTGTACTGGGTGAGACAAATTGTACGTTATCACGGGGGAAACGTTAATGTCACCAGTGACGGCGTAGGGCACGGCACATGTTTCCGAATCGAGCTGCCGGTTTATCGCCGGGCAAAAAAGCGACATATTCAGCAATTATTAGATTTAACAAAAACGCTTCATCAGTCAGCGAATAAAAGTTTTCCAAATAATGATAAATCGGAACATAATACGGTAATAGAATGAATCAAAACATAATATCATACTCAGGCAGCACCATTCTCCTCGTCGAAGATGAAGAGTCGTTAGCGATCGGACTTGAATTTAATTTGACC
Organism: Candidatus Zhuqueibacterota bacterium; assembly: GCA_016931935.1. Lineage (GTDB taxonomy): Bacteria > Zhuqueibacterota > Zhuqueibacteria > Thermofontimicrobiales > Thiofontviventaceae > Thiofontivivens. The sequence continues at coordinate 14,552 of JAFGDW010000069.1, forward strand.
GAAGAGGGGTATTCCGTCACCTGGGCGAAAGATGGCAAACTGGCAATGGAATTAATCGACCAGTATGAGTTCGATTTAATTATCCTGGATATTATGCTCCCCTATTTCAACGGATTTGAAATTGCAGCCCATATTCGGCAAAAATCGCCGCAAGTCCCGGTGTTGATGCTAACTGCCCGAACGGCCGCAGATGACCGGGTTCAGGGATTGCAAATTGGCGCGGATGATTATATCACCAAGCCGTTTCATCTGCAGGAGGTACTGCTGCGAATCCGCAATATGTTAAAACGGAAAAGTTGGTATCGGGCTGTCACTGAAAGCCAGCCGATCATTGAATTCGGAAACAATTATATCAATTTCGAGAATCTGACTGCGCACGTTGGCGACTGCGATATCACGCTTACCCAGCGCGAGGCGATGGTGATGAAATATCTGGTGGAAAACAAAGGACGCATTGTCTCCCGCCAGGAATTACTTGAACAGGTATGGAAAACCAGTTCCGACATCGAAACCAGGACTGTTGATAATTTTATCGTCCGTCTGCGCAAACATTTTGAAATCGATCCGGGCAATCCGCAGTACATAAAAAGCGTCCGTAGCGCCGGCTACATTTTCACGGATGGTACAACATCCGATCCAGACATATCTCAACCAACAAACAATGCGGAATAAAAACGCATGTGGATTGTATTTATATTAGAAGCGATTCAGTCGCCTTTTGCTCATTCCGAAGATGATGACGACATCCGCTGGGTCAAAAAAACATTGTCGGGCAATCAAACTGCATTCAATAAGCTGGTGCAAAAATACCAACGCCCTGTTTATTTCCTCGTGCGTAAACTGGGTTTGGACCATGATAATGCAGATGATGTGGTGCAAGAGACGTTTGTAAAGGCATATACAAAATTAAGTCAATTTAATCCAGACTTTCCGTTTTTTCCGTGGCTGCACCGAATAGCGATCAATACGACCATTAACCGACAAAAGCAAATAGCTCGTCAAACCGGGGATGAATTTTCCGAATCCAATACTGAGTGTGCAACAGCAGAAAACCCGTTGCAGCATATAATTCATAACGAGTTGCAACGACACATAACCAGCGCGATTGACAAACTCCCAATGGAACAACGAGTCGTATTTATGTTGCGCACAAATGATGAAATGAGTTACCAGGATATCAGTGAATATCTGGATATTTCCATAGGGACGGTAATGTCGCGACTTTCGCGCGCACGGGAAAAATTAAAAATCTTATTGGCCCCCTATCTTAATAATGATGAATTGCGAGGTGAACCATGACGTGCCAGCATATACAAGCGCTTCTGGAACGTTATGTTGATAACGAATTGACAGATAAAGAGCGTATACAATTAGAACAGCATATTGCCGATTGCGATGTATGCAGTCAGGAATTACTTGTGCTGCAACGACTTCAGCGCATTGGAGATTCTTTTCAAATTCCCGAGCCACCGGCAACATATTGGAACGAATTACAATCAAATATTGCTCAAAAAATTAGCGAGGAGCGGCCGTACACTGTTCTCCGAATTTCTTTGCTCGATCGTATCCTTTCAATATTATGGCCTCAACCGTGGTCGTTCAGACTGGTGGGATTAGCTGCAACAGCGGTTGTCTTGTTCATGATTGTAAAATTAACGGTGTTAAAGGACGGTAAGCTCCAAATGCCGGCAGTCGTCCAAACGGATGCGGAAAAATATTCATTACCTGCAGCACCGGATATTTCATTGCAGGATTCAAACAAAGATAAGCTAAGTGAATCACGCAAACGTTACTCTGCATTAGCATCATCACAGGAAAAGGAAGGTACACACTCTGAAATTTTAAACGATCAAATTAAAAAGAAATCAGATGCACTACTTGAAACAGAAGAACGGTTGCAACAGCAGAAACAAAAATCTCAACCATCATTAAACCGAATCCCAAAGGAAATAGTGCAATCCAATACCAGTACAGTCAGTACGGCACGGGGATTAGTCGACGCAGACAATGCCGATGAATCTGAGATAGCGGAAAATGAACCATTGAATAAAGTAGCAACTTCGGTTGCACGTGGAAACGGAAACGCACAAGTCGCAGAAGTACCTGCAAAGGAATCCGTAAAAAAAGAGGAAATAGTTATAGTACCTTCAGTATCCAATCAACACCCGGTTCCTTCGCTGCCGATAGACGCCGAAAAGCAAACGAAAACACTTTCCGGTATTTCATCTAATGATAAGAAACACACTTCATCGCAAGCATTGGGGCATTCGGTTAATGCGCAGGCTGTTTCGGAGGAAAAAGCAAATCTTAACGGTGATGCGGATCGATTGATGAACGCAGAAAAGGTAGTGGATTATAGCAGTAGTAACATTGAGCACCAAATTGATCGTACGGAATCCAATCTAAAGACGGTGCAGGATTCGGCTGAAAGAATAAATTTGTTGGTGGAATTGAATAGGCTTTATACAATGCGAGCACAAAAATCTCGGACATTAGCAAACATTCAGTCCGCAATAGAATTTTCGGCCACATACGATTCACTTATCCGATCAACGTCAGATTATCCAGCGTGGAAAGCAAATTACGATTCATTAGTCGTTTGGCAAAAGCAGTTGCAGGACAATGAGTAAATTTTGATTTCTTCAGAATTCTAATTCGTAAAGGCGGGAATCATATAAGAATTGTTGGCTCAAAGCCATTTAAATATATTACCGTATCAATACTGTCAGACTCCGCTCACAACAATAATTACGTTCTTGTGAGCGGAGTCCAACTAGATTTACTCTAAAATCTATAACGTTACATCATCTGTAATGACGGTCACATTATTGACCGCCTTCTTTGCTCCCATCACCCTTATAAATTCCTCAGCAATTTTGTTTTTGTCCCACAATCGCGGTGCAGTCCCCTTAAGTGTTACAACGCCATCAGCGATTGTAAATGTCACTTTTTTGTATAGATGAAATTGATTTTTCATTATTTCGTTAAGAATAATGGTCAGATTTTCATCACTCACAGCCTGGGCATGGCTAAGCACCTCAATATCATTTTCTATGCCTTTAACTCCTTGCTGCCACGATACCACTGTTTCCGCCATTGTCTTTTCGCGCTGATTACTAACTTCGCCACTCAACATAACAAGCCCATTAGATACAGCAACTTTAATGCGATCCGGTTCCTGGATTGCTGGATTTATGCCCAGGCTAGTTTGAATATTGTCCATAATGATATCGTCCGGAAGTTCAGGTGTATCCACAATCAAACGATTTTCGATAGACATGACGCCCGGTACCGTTGACACAATATCAAATATACGAATACGATCGTACATTGAGTTGACTTCGCCACCAAGAATTATCTTGCCATTGGATTCAGCTTTGATGTCAAACGTTTCAGTGTAGTACCGCCCAATTGCCGTTTCAACATTGTTGACCAATTTTTTCGTATCAACCTTGGCCATAACAACTTGCGAAAGCAGTACGCTTGTCATAACAAGCAATAAGACGAATACTTTTTTATTGAGTGATTTTATGACGACATCATCCTTGTTTAGTTTTCCCAAAATCTCTAAAGTGAGATTTTGTGCGCCTTTATTGGAAACTAAAATAAGCGCTCAGTTTTACTAATGTTTTAGTAAATCAAAAGTGAATGCATAAGAGAATCAACGTCAAGACAAAAATAATTATCAGATGAATATATAGTAAGTCGTATATTTTCAATAATCACAATGAAAAACTTAATTGCCTAACCTGGATAAACCAGAATTAAAAAAATTAGACAGGATAACAGGATGAACAGGATTTCTTAGAGGAAGAGATTATACAAATCC
>JAFGDW010000070.1 GCA_016931935.1 Candidatus Zhuqueibacterota bacterium
GGATTTGTATAATCTCTGCCTCTAAGAAATCCTGTTCATCCTGTTATCCTGTCTAATTTTTTTAATTCTGGTTTATCCAGGTTAGGATTCTAAGATCAAGAAAATTCAGCTTAACTTAATGACATTGGTGCAAAATTTGTCGTAACTATCGAATCATAACAAAACATGAATAACATGAAAGCCCGGTGATGATCATAAAAATCATTAAAAAAATTTTTCATAAATATTATTTGATCGTTTTTGCATTACTTTATTTTGCGTGTAAGGCTATTGCCACCCCACAGACGCTCGTGCTCAGCGATCAGGATTATTTTGAAATGCCAGGTCTTAATGTTATGCTATTTCATGATTTTTATCCGGAAGGCCACCAGAGTGGTGTAACCATCATTCAGAATGGCGTGCGGGTTGCTTCCAACGGAGATGTACGTCTTGAACCTGCACCGGGACAATGGCAGCCAATACCAAAAGTCGGCAAACGCATCGTTGATAAAAGCAATCTCGTTTTGTCTGTTCCCTGCTCTTATCCTGATTCATCCAAAAATCGAACCGGTTTCAATCCCATTAAGTACCCCAATTTCGAACTGTCCTATACAATTCACGTAAAAGCCGAAGGCCAATCAATTCGAATTATCGTAAATCTGGATCGAGAACTCTCCGAGCATTGGGTTGGTAAAGTAGGATTTAATCTCGAACTATTTCCCGGTGAACTATTCGGTAAAAGCTTTATCATGGATGAAACAATCGGTCTATTCCCCAGGCAGTTAAATGGACCGATGGTGAATGATAAAATTAACGGATTGCAAAATCAACCATTCGCGGTTGGCAAGCACCTGGTAATCGCTCCGGAATCGGATCAGCAACGCATGTCAATTCATTCTCTCAAAAATGAGCTGGAATTAATTGACGGCCGGGCGTTGCATAATAATGGCTGGTACATTGTCCGCACTCCCCTGCTTGCAAACACAACCGATGCTGCAGCAGAATGGATTATTACTCCACATGCAATTCCGGGCTGGACGTACAGTCCCGTCATTCACATTTCACAAATCGGCTACCATCCCAATCAATCAAAACTTGCCGTGATAGAATGTGATCTGCAGCATCAGCAGGCCGAGGTTGCAACACTTTGTCAAATATTGCCATCAGGTGAATTGAGACCAGTCAAAACAGCAGCTCCCACACACTGGGGACAATTTCTGCGCTATCAGTATTTTCAATACGATTTCTCCGAAGTCCGGAAAAATGGTTTGTACATGATTACCTACGGCGACAGTAAATCGAATCCATTCAAAATTACCACCGATATTTTTGATCGGCATGTGTGGCAGCCAACGCTGGAATATTTCCTGCCGGTGCAAATGTGTCATATGCGTGTCAACGATCGCTACCGCGTATGGCATGGCTTGTGCCATATGGATGACGCGCTAATGGCGCCAACAGATTCCATCCACTTTGATGGTTATCGGCAGGGAGAATCCACGCTGTGTGCATTTCAGCCAATGGATCATGTGCCCGGTTTGAATGTCGGCGGCTGGCACGATGCCGGCGACTATGACTTACGCGTGGAATCACAAGCCGGTACGGTGCGAATACTTTCGTTGACTTATGAGCTTTTTCATGTCGACTACGATGAAACAACAATTGATCAGCAGCGCCATCTGGTGGAACTTCACCAGCCGGACGGTCAGCCCGATATTTTGCAACAAATTGAACATGGCGTGCTAAGCATCCTGGGTGGGTACAACAATCTCGGCCGGTTATATCGCGGCATTATCTGTTCCGATTTACGGCAATATGTGATGCTGGGTGATGGATCGACCATGACCAATAATACACCTTATGATAAAACGCTTCCCACAGATCAGATTGGCTCCGACACTCCCGATGATCGTTGGGTTTTTACCGAACAAAATCCTCGCCGTGAACTGATGGTTGCGGGCTGTCTGGCTGCTGCTTCACGTGCATTAAAAAATTATAAGCCGGCGCTAAGCGATGAGTGCCTTCAGGTGGCAATGGCTCTCTGGCAAACAAATCAACATGTTGAGGGACAGGCTATTGCCAAAACGGAAGCGTTGGTAGAATTAATTATCGCCACCGACAATAGTGAATACAAACACGAACTGAGCGCCATGCTTCCCGATATCCAGCAACATCTGCAACGAACAGGCTGGATGGTAGGACGCGTGCTCCCACAGCTTGACAATGAAGAATTTACTCAAATAGTCACAGATTCCGTTCGCGCTTCATACCATCGGCTAACTGATGTGGTGAAAGCGAATCCGTTTCGGGCGCCATACCAACCGCATATCTGGGGCGCTGGCTGGATGATTCAACAGATTGGCATTCATTACTATTTTTTGCATACCGCCTGGCCTGAAATCGTTCCGAAAGATCACATGCTCGATGCGTTAAATTTCATACTTGGCTGTCACCCCGGATCAAATACGGCGTCGTTCGTCTCCGGCGTGGGTAGCGAATCGGTTACGGTGGCATATGGCGTAAATCGTGCTGACTGGTCATATATTCCTGGCGGCGTTGTGTCCGGAACTGCATTGGTTCGCCCCGATTTTCCTGAATTGAAGGTATGGCCATATTTCTGGCAACAGACCGAATATGTACTCGGTGGTGGCGCATCGAATTTTATGTTTCTGACATTGGCAGCACAACATCTGTTGGCAAACTGATATTATGAGATCGTGAGTGAGTATTATACTGAATACGGCCATAAATTGAACATTTAAGTAATCCAAACTATGATCATAATATTGGTCGCTGTTGGCCTTTGGCTATTGGCTAAAGACAAACAGCCAAAAGCGTGTTAAGGCCAGGGTTCGGACAAGCCGCTCAATTAATATGTTTGAAATATGACTGATTGAAGTATAAATCAATGTCATTAATCTATAAATGTGCTAAAATCGAGCCCTGAGCTTGTCGAAGGGCGTCGGGAGACGTTGCCTTCGACAGACTCAGGCAACGATCGAAAATTCCTTATCGTAATGGCATTGAAGTATATATACAATATTAGAATGTTTAAGTAAAAGGTTTCAAATAGAATTTAATTTGAGCAGAATTCAAATTTCCACTAAGGCGAAAAGAATATGTTAACGCACAGATTTTCAAAACGAATATCAATTTTAGGTTTACTGCATATTCTGATTATTATGTGTCTTGCATGTTCTTCTTCGGTGAAAAAAATGGATGAAACTCTCATACAGGAAATAAACAAATCGCTGACATCCGAATTATTGAACGTCTGGTATCCAACAACGATTGATTCCACGTATGGCGGATTTCTAAGTGATTTCACCTATGACTGGCGTCCTGATGGCCGACAAAACAAAATGATTGTTACGCAAACCAGGCATGTGTGGACATGTGCAAATGCAGCGCTGTTTTTTAAAGATGACCGCTATCGCTCAATCGCTGAACATGGATTTAATTTTTTAAAAACCAAAATGTGGGACGACACCTATGGTGGTTTCTATACATATCGGAATCAACAGGGATTGCCGATAGAGCAACCATTTACGGACGGGAAAATGGCATATGGCAACGCCTTCGCTATTTATGCGCTTGCAGCATATTTTGAGTTGACCGATGATTCAACCGCACTCAGTCTTGCCAAAGATACGTTTTATTGGTTGGAAAAACACAGTCACGATCCTGTTGAAAAGGGATATATGAACGATATGTCTCGGGACGGCACGTGGTTAAGCAATCTTCCTTCAGTGCCAAAGAATCCCCGTTACCGCCCCATCCATTGGAAGGATCAGAATTCATCGATCCACTTGCTGGAAGCATTCAGCGAATTGTATCGTGTTTGGCCTGACAGCCTGTTGCATGAACGATTGGTCGAAATGCTGACGTTGATCCGCGATAGAATTGTCACTGAAAAAGGTTATCTGACGCTGTTTATGGAAAAAGATTGGACACCTGTTTCGTTCGCGGGATCATCGGAAGCTGAACGGCAAGCTACATTCTATTTCGACCATATTTCATTTGGGCATGATGTGGAAACTGCCTATCTGATGCTGGAAGCGTGCCACGTGCTGGGGCAACACTCGGAATCCAAAACGCTAACCATCGCTAAAAAAATGGTTGACCATGCGCTTAAATATGGCTGGGACAAAACCTATGGTGGCTTTTTCGATGGCGGATATTATCCCGAAAAATCAGATTCGGTTGTTATTGTTAATGATGCAAAGGTATGGTGGGTTCAGGCCGATGGTTTGAATGCGTTATTGCTCATGTCCAAATTATTCCCCAAAGAACAAAGGTACCGTCAGGCGTTTTTGGCGCAATGGGACTACATTAACCAGCAACTTATTGATCATGTTTTCGGCGGCTGGTATTATGAAGGGCTGGATATCACGCCCAACGCGCGCAAAGCGCCGAAAGCATCGGACTGGAAAGTCAATTATCATAACACACGCGCGTTAATGAATTGCATAAAAATGCTTCGGTCGGAACATGAGTTGATTCAGTAATCAGATTGGAATAAAAGATTTGCCTTGAACAGGCATAGATTAATAATCAGTATATACCTTTAATTCAGGTGATTTGCATCTATTCCATTAAAAAAAATTCGACTGGATAAACTGAATTTACGGGATAAAAATCCGGTGCGCCAAAGGACGCATCTGCCTATGGCATGATTTATCAACCAGTCGTCATGTTAATCCTGTATAGAAGGTCTTTTCAGGAGTTGAGTAAGGGGATTTGAAAATAAGGAGTGCAGACAAATGAACCGACGTGATTTTTTAAAAACAAGCGCAGCCATCGGAGCAATATCGATGACGGGCATCGTTGGAAGTACATCCGGTCAATCAAAGGACATGATGTTAAAATATTCGCGATATAAAGGGTTCAATCTGTTGGCTAAATTCAGCGCCTGGGGGCCACAGAAAAAATTCGAAGAAGAAGATTTTGAAATCATGACAACATGGGGTTTCGATTTCGCCCGCATCCCGATGTCATACTGGACATGGGGCTCCAAAAATGATTGGACAAAAATTGATGAAAACGTGCTAAAGGATATTGATGAAGTTGTGAAATTCGGAAAACAGTACAATGTCCACATTAACCTGAATTTTCACCGACTTCCGGGATATTGTATTAACGGCCGGGATCAGGAGCCGATGGATTTATTTGAGGATACACCGGAGAATATACAAAAAGCTCTTGATGCCAGTGCATATCATTGGAAACACTTTGCCGCTCGCTATAAAGGCATTCCCAGTTCGCAATTAAGTTTTGATTTGATTAACGAACCTCCGCATCTGGAAAACGAAGCTCGTTATGTCGATGTTGTCAAAGCACTGATCGCGGCAATCCGCGCAGAGGACCCGGAGCGATTAATCGTTGTTGATGGGAAAGATGTCGGGCGAAATCCGGTGTTAGCGATTGCCGACCGGGGAGTGGTGCAAAGCACGCGTGGTTACGATCCGATGAGTGTAAGTCATTACACCGCCGGTTGGGTTCCCAAAGATGCGTTTCAGACGTTCAATCTGCCAACCTGGCCGTTAACAGGCGATGATGGAAAAGTCTGGGACAAAGCAGTATTAAAGGAAACACTAATCGATACCTGGAAACCCGTTATGGAGAAAGGGGTACAGGTTCATGTTGGTGAATGGGGGTGCTACAACAAAACACCTCATGATGTCGCACTTCGCTGGATGCGCGATTTGTTGTCGCTATGGAAGGACGTCGGCTGGGGCCAGGCAATGTGGAATTTAAAAGGCGATTTCGGTATCCTTAACAGTGGTCGTAAAGATGTAAAATACGAAAAGTATAAAGGCCACAAACTCGATCGGAAAATGTTAGAGCTTTTAAAAGAATTTTAATTTGTGGTCAATTTCATCGAGTATTACACGAATCTTTAATACAGGAGAATCCCAATGTAAAAAAAACTTTGGTTTGCGATTTGTATTTTCCTTAGCCTTGCATCAAGGACATTCACTCAGGACATCGATAAAACTACCCTTGAAAAAGGTATCAATTTAATCGAAACGAAAACTTACAGCGCTGAAGATGATGCTGCCATATTAGCATTATATGACGGACTCCGCGTTGCAGATGTGTCTGACGGCATGGATATGGTTGGTTTGCCGAACACCGGTCTGGTCGATCCGGCAATTCATCCCGATTGGGTGGATAGTAAAAATATGACCCACCAATTCCGGGGAATTGCTGTTACCGCGCGTTATGTCCCGACGCAACGTTTTGACAGACCTAAACCCGACCAAAAATTTCAGGAATGGGAAGGACATTTTTACAATGCCTATTCGAGCGAGGCATTTACATCACTGATTTAAAAGGGATCGGTCGTCTTACTCGATGATGTGGAAAAAAAAGATATCGGCTCGATCGGTTCACATAATATTCTGGCGTGGCATAAACTTGGCGCTGTTGGCGTCGTTACCGATGCATCATCGCGTGATACGGATGAAATAGCATTGGAGAAAGTACCGTTATACTTGCGCAAAAAAGGGCGCGGCATCCGTCCCGGCCGCAATGAGCTGGAGTCCGTTAACCGTCCGGTTGTCATTGGCGGCGTGCTGGTATGCCCGGGCGATGTTGTTGTTGCTGATGGCGATGGTGTCATCGTTGTCCCGCGTACCGTTGCTGCCGACGTCGCAAAATTCGCCCGTGAAATTTTAAACAAGGATAAATCTGGAAGAAAATATCTGTACGAAAGCATGGGTAGAGAACTGGATAAAACCGTAAAATAGTATTTTTGTTCTTTGAGGATTTTATATGCATCCCAAATATATCATGCCAATTTGTGCCATGATTGAATTTTTCTCGATTGTTCCTGACAATCGTCTTTCCGCCCAATTTATTGATAATTTTGATACTCCGATAATACAACAGGATTCCACTGCAATAAATGGCTGGACATATTATACCGGCGATGGTTTGGCAACAATGGACTTGATGCCTCGTTCGGGATTCGCATCAATTTTGGTGGACGCCACCCATGATAAGCGGGGCATATGGTGGGCATTAATCAGACGTCGTGTCTCTGCCGATTTTAATTTAGCCAGGCTCGCCAAACCCAATTATGAACTTCGGATTGAAGCGCGAATCCGTAGCAGTCACGCGCCGAAACGTGTGAATTTACATGTGAACACGCAACGCACGATCGACTTTCATTCGCAACTCATGGAATTTGATATTGCAGATACAGTCAGTTGGCATACTATCAGTATGACTACCCGTCAATTTGACGCTCAGCCCGGAGACTCCATTTTTGCCAACTGGCTTTGATGGACTGGGGCATGGAAAAATACCGCGTGGATATTGATTATTTCAAAGTGAATGTCGTCAATATCGATTCAATCGGGCCTGACTCAGGTGTGCAGGTTCCGTATCATCCACCGATACCTGCGATAACAAGCTTTTCGCAGCATATCGGGGTATCCGATGATTGCATTGTAGACGCCGCATATCCGGATATGAATTTCAATGGATGGTGTGCGACTGAAAATGGAAAATACAAAAAGCTATTAATACTTGATGCATCAAAAACGATAATTTTACACTGGGATTTGCAGCAATTTTCAAAAGCTCAAGTAAACGGCTCCGGTTTACTGGAATTGACAACGCACACCAATCAACGAATGTGTCCAAAACGGAAAGATTTCGGTCTGGTTCGTGTTGTTGAAATCATGGGTGGGGACCCAAACTGAGATCAGGAATCAATCACGTACAATTCATTTTGCCAGGGTAAGCCATTAAGCGCTGTCTTGAATTCACAAATGATTATTGATGTCGATGCGACCGATTATCCGGGGAATAGTACATATATTACGATCTCTAATCCGGTACTTCAACGCATAATTGATGGCCGCACTAAAGGTATTGCGCTTTGTGCGCTTGGCTCAATAACAGCATCTTTTTATGCATCAGAAAATGGGGACAATTACAAGGGTCTATACTTCATTTGAATATTGTAAATAAATAGAACGTGACAATCATAACTCAAGCGAAAAATCAAAACAATTGTAGGAATTATTCCTTAAATTCCATTGAATTTTAATCATTAGCTTCAAGGAACCAAAATGAAAGACGACTCAGCTTCAAGAGCGATTCCAGATCGTGATCGTATCCCAATTCTTACCAAAGTGTCCTATGCGCTTGGCACTGCCCTGGATATGTGGGGACTATGGTTGTATCCTGCCGTAGCTTTCGCAGTCTTTAATATTTATCTGGGTGTCGAGCCGTGGCTGGTCGGCTTGGCGCTAACTCTGATCCGTGTATACGATGCAATTGCAGATCCGATTGTCGGCTGGATATCGGACAACTTTCGTTCCAAACACGGACGCAGACGACCATTCATACTTATTGCCGGTATTTTAAGCGGACTCGGTTTACCACTACTATTTGCTGTTTCGCCGGAGTGGTCGGAAATCACTTTTCTTGGTGTATCCGTGATTTTCTGGTATATGATGCTATCATCGATGATTTTTATTCCGATCATTAGCACGTTCACCGTGCCTTTCAATAGTCTGGGAAATGAACTGACCCCCGATTATGAGGAACGGACGTCAATTATGACCTATCGTAGTGCGATGCAAAAAATATTTGAGGTCGGCAATTTCTACGCCCTACGGTTTACAAATCTTGCCTGGTTCCTTCTCCCCGGAACCGGAAAAAAAAATACGTTGTTAGGGATTCAGATTTACACATCCATACTTGGCGCCTTGATGGCTATTTTCGCAATTATAATATTCATCAGAGTGAAAGAACGCTATTATGACAAGGTCGTCGTTAAGACGAAAGAACGCATTTCATTAAAAAGCTCATTTTACGAAACGCTTAAATGCCAACCATTTCGCATGATGATGGGATTTGGCGCAGCCTTTACCCTGGGAACCAGTATGGTCGGTTCATTGGGCTACTATGCGACAGTTTATTATGTTTGCAATGGCAACACAATTGTCGGCGACAACTGGAATTTCTGGATGGGAATTGCGTTTATGATTGGTGGTTTTATCGGCGCTCCAATTTTGAATCGGGTTGCCCATCTTATTGAAAAACGAAACGCAGTTATTGTTGCGGCAATCATTGGTATTATCGGTTATGGCGGCTCATGGTATTTGTACACACCGGTTATCCCCTGGCTGCAAACCATTGCCTCAGGCATTATGGGGCTATCAGCAGCAGGCTTATGGATGCTTCATAGCTCCATCGGGGCGGACATTATCGATTATGATGAATTAAATACCGGCAAACGACGCGAAGGATCATTTACGGCGTGTGCGTCCTATATTCTTAAATTAGGAAATTCAGGCGGTTATTTTGTTTCCGGTCTTATTCTCGGCTGGGCTGGTTTCGATTCAGCCTTAGCCATCCAATCCGCGAAAACTATTTTATGGATTCGGGCGATGCTTGCATCGATACCGGTAATCGGTTTAATAATTGTTATTTTATTTATATTACGTGTGTCACTAACTCGACAAAAATGTATCGATATACGCTCTGAACTGGAATTGCGTCGTGGCGCCGTTTAATAGAGTAATTTGGCAATTCAATTTTTTTCATATGCAGATTTTTTGTTTTGAATTGAAAAACAATTTCATTATCATTAACGATTTAGTCGACTGCTCATCGAATCAATTCGCAATACTGATGAATAATTTCAAGTCGGCGTGAACTAGTATTATCTTCAGATAATCACAAAATAAATAAAATCTCTCCGTTTAATCAGAACAGTTGAACGGCGGTTAGTACGAATGCTTCATTGGTAAACTTATGGAGGTGTGTGACCATGTCACAATTGATTATTGGCAATGCATTACCCAATATTCCCTGGGAAGAACGACCCGGCGACGTGGATAAAGTTGTGTGGCGTTCAAAAATGAATCCTGTTATCAGACGTAACCCAATACCTTGTGCGGGTCGGATTTTTAATAGTTGTGTATTGCCCTATAATGGTGAATATATTGGTGTATTCCGGGCTGACTATCATACGGTACGTCCCCAATTACATTTTGGCCGCAGCAAGGATGGATATAATTTTCAAATAGAGCATGAAAAAATTGTCTGGCAGAATGAAGCCGGCCAAATAGTTGAAAATGGCTACGCTTATGATCCGCGATTTGTCAAAATTGAAGACACATATTACGTGAACTGGTGCGATGACTTTCCCGGACCATCCATTGGCATGGGAAGAACCAACGATTTCAAAACATGGATTAAAATGGAAAACGTTACAATGCCGTTCAATCGGAATGGCGTAATGTTCCCACGGAAGATTAACGGTATGTATGCGATGTTAAGTCGTCCTTCCGACAGTGGTCACACACCATTTGGCGATATTGTACTTTCATATAGTCCCGATTTGACATTCTGGGGTAAGCACCGGTTGGTGATGCGCCGAGGTGGTCATGGCTGGTGGCAGGATACTAAAATTGGCGCTGGCCCTGTTCCGATTGAAACAACCGAAGGCTGGTTATTATTCTATCATGGCGTTACCACAACCTGCAATGGATTCGTTTATAGTATGGGAGCAGCCTTGCTCGATCTGGATGAACCAAACAAAGTGATATATCGCGGTCTCCACTACTTGCTAACTCCGGAAGAAGATTACGAAACCAATGGTTTCGTGCCTAACGTTGCCTTCCCCTGTGCAGCCATGTATGATGCTCCAACCGGACGCATTGCCATTTATTATGGCGGCGCCGATAGCTACACGTGCCTGGCCTTCTGTCAGGTGGATGAGGTAATGGATTATCTGAAGAATAATTCTGAAGTATAATTTGCGTAATATTAGGAAAAGGCTACAAGCTTTATTGATAAACTAAAGCTAAAATAGATATTATCTTTACCAATAGCGACGCCATCGCTCCAAGCGATAGCATCGCTTTGTTCTAACCGCAAAACCACTTTTTAATGAGTCTACCCAATCTTACAAATTAAACTTCTTCCGTTTGCGCCACAGCGTCGCTGGATCAATGCCAAGAATTGATGCAGCTTGGTCATAATCCGAGGCGTGTGCCAACACTCGGGCAATATGTGCTTTTTCCAACTCAGCCAGCGAATGCAGGTGCGCTGGTTTTTCCAGCACGCACTTACTTCGTAAGGAAGATGAGTGAGTTCGATTACACCATGTTGTGCGAGTAACAGGGCACGGTCAATCGCATTTTCCAACTCCCGCACATTGCCCGGCCATGGATATGCACGCATGGCTTTGAGTGCATCGGGAGAAATGCGAATGTGGCCATCATCCGCATTTTTATGGACGAAATGCGGAATTAGAACGGGAATGTCTTCCGGGCGTTCGCGTAGCGGTAACGGCTTGATACGGATTGCATTGAGCCGATAAAACAGATCGTCTCTAAATGTGCCTTGCCTGAGGGCATTGGTGAGATTCTTGTGGCTGCAATAATGCGGACATCTACTTTGCGGCTTGTGCTTTCCCCCACGCGTTCAAATTCCTTATGCTGAATTACACGCAAAAGTTTGACTTGTATAGCAAGTGAAACTTCACCAATTTCATCCAGAAAAATTGTTCCGTCATGCGCCAACTCAAACCGTCCTTGTCGATTATTCAATGCGCCGGTGAATGCGCCTTTTACATGACCAAACAACTCACTTTCCAGCAACTCCGCCGGGAGCGCAGCACAGTTTACTTTCACAAATGCTCCGGATTTCCGGTCGCTATTGTCGTGAATGAACTGAGCGATCAACTCTTTGCCCGTACCGCTTTCCCCCTCGATTAATATGGACATACTGCTTTCTGCGACCTTTACCGCCAAATCGAGTTGACCAAGCATATGCTTGTTTTTCGTGATGAAATTACTTTGCTGGCGGCTCTCCAGCGCTTGCTTGCGTAACTGCTGAACTTCGATATTCAATTGATGGTACTCAAGTGCTTTTTGGGCGAACAGTTGCAATTCCTTATATTCGAATGGTTTTTGCAGATAATGATACGCCCCCTGCTTGATGGCCTCCACAGCAGTGTCGATCGAACCGTGTGCCGTAATAATAATGACCGCCGTTTCGGGCGAACACTTCTTAATTTCCGCGAGCATTTCCATGCCATCGATTGGGGCCATCTTTAAATCGATGAATGCCAGATCGAAACAATCATGCTGTAAACGATCAAGCGCCTGCTGTGGTTTAGAGCAAAGCGCTGTTTCAAAGCCGCTGGCATCCAGACAGATGCCGATCGTTTTAAGAATATGTTCTTCATCATCGACAACAATAACACTCGGTTTGTGATTATCCATTCTTCATTCTTTGAATTGGCAGTGTAAACGTGAAGGTACTCCCTATTCCCGGTTCGCTATCAACCCAGATTGCCCCGCCATGTTGCTCAACGACCTGCCGGGCGATTGCCAGTCCCAGGCCTACACTTCCCGGCGTCGTTTCACTTGATTTCTTGATCTGGACAAATTTTTCAAAAATTGTTGCCAGCGCTTCTTTGGGAATCCCTTTTCCAGTATCACTTACCTGAATGGTAATCATCCCGTCATTCTGCGCTGCCGAAAGCCGAATCGTGCCGTGTTCCGGTGTGTAACGCAAGGCATTATTTATCAGATTGGTGATCACCCATGAGAGTTGCTGCCTGTCACCATGAATGAGTGGCAGCGCCTCGGAAATATAAATTTTCAATAAAATTTTCTTATCGTTGACCACAAGATTAAGCGGACCAATAAATTCATTCATCACCTGGTGCAGATTTAGTGGCTCTAGTTTCATTATATATCGACCCGATTCCAATCGGGATAAATCAAGCAGCTCCCGCACTAACTTTATCAGACGGTCGCAATCTTTCTTGGCTGCACTCAGCAATTCGCCCTGCTGATCATTTACCGGCCCCACAACCTGTTGCGACAGAATATCCACTGTCATATTCAGCGAGGTGAGCGGGGTGCAAAACTCATGCGACACGGTTGCGATGAAATCGGATTTCATTTCATCGAGTTTTTTGAATCGGATAATATCGTGAAACAGCGTCACCATCCCCTGTACATTTCCCTGGGCATCAACAATTTTTGTCTGCCGTGGACGAAAATAAAGATGCTGCCCGGCCTTTTCAATCGTGATCAGCACATCACTGCCTGAGGCTGCGTGTGTTTGTGCAGTATCAGTTTGAAGTACATTTACCAACTGCTCATTCAGGATGATTTCCGGAACAGATTTATCACGCCATTGGTAAACATGATTATCGAACACGTCTGCCGCTGCCTGATTCATGAGAATAATTTCGTCGTTCTCATTCGTCGCGATGATTGGCTCGGTCAAACTTTCAACCAATGCCTCGGTTTTCTGTTTCTCGGTTAGCATCTGCTGCACATTCATGCGTTCGTACAACCGCCAGCGCTCGGTCATTTTGTTGAATTCGCTGGTTAATTCCACCAGTTCATTATTTGTCGTGATATCTATTTTGGGATTTATCATCCCCATTCCAATCAAGCGTAAATTTTGCGTAAGCTTTTCCACCGGTTTTATTACCGAGTTCGTCACCTGAAACATAAATCGCAACGCCAACGACAAAACAATTAGCAGGCCAATGTAAATTACCAACCGCACTTTATTGTCCATATCATCTTTGAGTGCCTGGTTTTCCCGGACGATCTGATTTTGGTTTACACCCACCAGCTCCAGACATATTTGCCGGAGTTTATTTTTGAATGGTCGTAAATCTGCTATTTTAAAATCGGAAAACAGGGCGCTGTCTTCACGCGCGGTTGTCAGGTAACTTTCCACAAGTGAATTATTTATGTGATAAGATTGCATCAAACTATCCAGTAAAGCCGACCCATCCGGGATGATGCTGCTCCCCTGCGCTTTATTAAACCAATAAAAAAACCGGTTACGCTGGCGCACATATTCATCCATGCTTAGTGAGTCGTAGTGGCTCATGAGCGAATAGCCCTGATCAATTTATTTATCCAGCGCCAAAACCATGTTTGCAGCAAAATTAATTGTTGGTGTACTTGTGGAAAGGGTGCGTTCTGCCATACCCGCAACACTATCAAACTTCGAAACGGCATACGTGCTGATGGCTACAATAACAGCGACGAGTGACAGATATTCCAGGTAGATTTTTAAACGCAGATTTTTCATGATGGATTTTATGAAAATTTATTGCCAATTTTTCGGAGTGTTGGGTAAATATTTCCACTCAGGATCGATGATTCCGGATCGACGTCAACGAACGTTTGGTTCGCTACGATGTTATTGATTATTCTTAAGAATGACCAGTTGAAAATAATGATCGATTGAAATTTAACAAGTTATCACGGTTCGACGGAGTATATCCTGAGTTTATCGAAGGACTCACCGTGAAGGTTGCACTTCAGCCTGAGCGTAGTCGAAGGCGATTCGTTCGACTGGTCAGTCATATTTTTAATGAAAAAGCTTATCCTCAACCGGTACATTGCGTGCTAAATTATGTATCATTGATTTTCATTGGCTTTCATAGATATGCTACAATTCAATTTAGCTATTTTCAACTTAAGTGGCAAGAATTAATTGTGCACCAATTGCTCATTTGATAAAATATTATTGAATAATTTTCAAATATCGGGGTAATTGGTTCACATTGTATCGACAAACCATGCAACCACGGAAAATTCCCGGCAACTATCCGGAAATAAATACGATATAATTAAACAACAATACCATCAATACAGGAGTGAATATGAACATACAATTTCTCAATCCGTTATCACGTGCGTGGGACCGCATGGTAATTGCTCTTTTTAAACCATTCGATTTGATGAAATGGTTTGTTGTCGGTTTTACAGCATTTTTAGCTGACTTAACCGGAGGATCATACGGTGGCGGTGGTGGTAGTTCCTGGAAAAAATCCTATCATGATAGTTTTGATTTCGATGCGCTTTTCGACACCCCGCGCGAAGCCTGGTTCTGGTTACAGGATCATATGCAATGGATTATCCTGTTTGTGTTCGGCGCAATGGCCATTGTCGCCCTGATTATAGTCTTGACGTGGGTAAGTTCACGTGGATCATTTATGTTTTTAGATAATGTTGTACAGAACCGGTCGGAAATCTCCAGACCGTGGCGACAGTTCAAGCGTCTTGCGGACTCACTGTTTTTATGGAAAATTATCTTCGGATTCGTCAGCATTGCTCTGGTTTGCGGAGCGATCGCTCTTATTCTCGTGCAAGTGTTTCGCATGCATGAAGCAGGTGGTTTTGATCAGTATTTTCTATTTCCACTTGTTTCCTATGGATTATTACTGTTACTGGTTACTCTTGTTATTGCTTACATTTCGACACTGTTGCATAATTTTGTTGTTCCTATCATGTACAAACACGATATCACAGTCCTTCCGGCATGGCGTACATTTATGGAGTTATTTTTAAGTTACCCCTTGCAATTTATCTTGTATGGTTTGTTGTTATTTGTTATACATTTCGTTATTATTTTCGGCGTGATTATTGTGGGACTATTCACGTGCTGTTGTGGTTTTGCTTTGCTTGCACTTCCCTACATCAGCTCGGTTGTTTTGCTGCCGATTTCGTACACCTTACGTGCATTTGGCGTTGAGTTTCTTGAACAATTTGGCCCGGAATATGAGATTTTCCCCAAACCAGCAACGACGGTGTAGCGTGAATTTGCTATCCATAAACATAAAGCACCCAGTCCGGTACCGAGGCATGAAAATATTTCTCATTCTGTTTTTCGGCGCCGGATTGTTATTTATTCAGCAGGTAAATCCCATAAACGTTGAATTCCTGACATGTCAATTTCATTCACTCACAGGTCATAGCTGCCCCACCTGTGGTATGAGCCGTTCGCTATACGCAGCGGCTCATCTTAACTTCGTTGAAGCATTTCGGTTACATATACTTGGACCGATTCTTTTTATAGCGATCGTTGGTCAGTTAGTAAAATGGATGGCAGAAGTGGTAGTTCAACGGGATATTATTTTGCAAATGCAACCGATATTAAAAAGAGCAGTATTCATTTGCTTATTGAGTTCCGGACTAATATTTTGGGTAATACGTCTTTTCCGGGAAATTATGGCTTAATTTTCAATATACGCGTTTTCCTTTTTTATGAATCAGATTGACACGCTATCGATTTCTATATTTCAACTGAGTTGGCCCCCTTATTTTCGAATCAATGCACGCTTAACAATCATCCATAAGTATCGCACCTCATCATCAGGAAGTCCGGCAGCAAACGTAAATAGTCCGGTGGTGGTTTTAATTATTATGCCTTTCGATTTCACATATTTAGCCAGCAATGCCTGCCAACGTGGTTGTGTTCTGTAATTCCTGGATCCATATTCACTATATTGTGAATGCTGACTGGATAAATCCCACAATGACGACATCCGATTTTCTACTGTGTTGAAATCGATGTCGATGATTTCGTGTACAGCGATAAGTTTTGTTCGACTGCGCCATGCTCCACGTTCAATTATTTTAATTTCAGTTGAACTTGTAATTAACCTTGAATATCCATATATTTTAGCTAATACTGAATTAATGAATGATATTAAAGGAACGATCACAAACATTACGACAATAAAACCGATTGCTATATGTTGAACGAGTATAGGCGTATGTGTTTGCCTGAAAAACGGAAGGATATAACTAAAAACTGAAATAAGAATGCCTGCCGGAATGATCAGTGAAAGTAATAATGTCAATTTGAAGCCACCGGCCGGGATGGTAATCTGTGTTGAATCATCTTTCTCTTCGATGTTGCTTACTAAATGAAACGGTCGCTCTATCCGTTCAAAAGCTGCTGAATCAACTTGCGATCGCTCTACAAACGCGCCGTGTAATTGGTCCGATTTAAATGTGGTTGTATGCTGAGTCGTTGTATCCTTAAGTGGCAATGTCAAAAATTTTGCTATAAAAATCGCCCGCTCATACGAATCACCATATTCACTTGAATCGTAAATTGTTATTACTTTCTCCTGTACACTGGATAATAATCTAACCGGATATTTATCTACTGTTTCCGAATCGCCTTCCACAAATCCCAGTTCAATCTGGTTATAATTGAACAAATTGTACTGAGTCGTTCTCATCGGGATGAGCCATCCTTTTCGCATAACCAGCGTCCCGCGACTTTTATCCAGATCAATCCACGTTCGACCAAACGCAAGATAGCCGCCGACAATTGAAAATATGACTCCCATTAAAAATAAAATCAAGTACGACCATGAAGGAACATCATCAGCATTTTGTAACGGAATAATGCCAATGCTTGTAAGCATCATTAAAATTCCAGCGGCAAAGAATGGCAGACCGAAAAGCGCTACACATCCTTTATTTTCCGCAATACTTAATTGATCAGGACCGGTTTGTTTGAACAGTTTCGGAGGATTCATAAGCATCGTTTCCCAACACTTTTAAAATTACGGTGCATCAAATAATTTTTACAAACTTACATCTTTCGGACATCATTCAAAATATAACCATATCATTTTGTCAAATCAAGTTAATTATTTAGAGTAATTAATGAAATGAGAAGTTTTCTGAATTGACTATCATATGTCAGATTTCAAATTTTCACGGGTCAAAATAAATAAGAATTTATAACAAAATGCTTGATTTTTTGTGCAATCTTTTGTAACATCTGCTGTTATTTTTACTGTCCTGCTAGATACCAGAAATTCGATAATTCTTGCGGGTGATTATCTTCATGGTGATGATTTTTGTTGTAGCTCCTCAACATAGTGTAAGGATTTGCAGCCGTGAATGATTCAGAAAGAAATATATTATTATCTCATTGCGCCATTGAACAGTCATCGGAGGCTGTTGTTTGGCTGGAAGCCGATGGCACTATTTATCGCGCGAATGAGGCGGCTTTAAGTCTGTATGGCTATGCCCCGGATGAATTCATTCAAAAGAAATTTTTTAGCTTTCATCCAAATGAAGATGAGCAAACATTTCGATCAGACTGGTTATTGTTAGATCAGCAACAGCGAATAACAAAAGAACACCTGATCACCCGAAAGGACGGTACGCAGCTTCCGGCCAAGTCGACAGCGATTCGTATCGTGTGTGATGGTCATACTTTTTCATGCCATTTTATACGTGACATTTCGGGCAAACGACGTTCCGAAGCCGAATTAAATGAAGCGTTGTCCGAAATCGAGCGATTGAAAAACAGACTTCAGGAGGAAGTTTATTATCTGCGCCATGAGATAAAACTTATTCATAACTTCCAGGATATAATCACCACAAGTAATATTTTTAAAAAAATACTCGCCAAAATTGAGCAAGTCGCATCAACTGATACGACCGTTTTAATATTGGGAGAAACCGGTACCGGAAAAGAACTGCTGGCACGGGCAATCCATAATATCAGCAATCGAAGTGTCCGGCCAATGATTAAAGTGAACTGTGCGGCATTGCCAGCCACGATTATTGAGAGTGAATTATTTGGTCATGAAAAAGGTGCATTTACCGGAGCATACACTCAAAAAGTCGGACGGTTTGAACTGGCTCAGGGCACGACTATTTTTCTTGATGAAATCGGCGAACTATCGCTTGAGCTTCAGGTAAAATTACTACAGGTATTACAGGAAGGCGAATTTAACAGGCTTGGTGGCAACAAAACCATTAAAGTCGATGCACGAATTATTACGGCCACAAACCGCAATTTGGAACGTGCGATTGAAAACGGTACATTTCGTGAGGACTTGTTCTATCGCCTGAATGTCTTTCCGATTCAAATTCCTCCACTGCGCGAACGGAAGGAAGACATTCCTTTGCTTGCTGACTATTTTGTCAAAAAATATAATCGTAAAATTGGAAAACAGATAGATAAAATCCCCAAACTTATTATGGATCGGCTGCAATCCTATCACTGGCCGGGCAATGTCCGGGAGTTGGAGCATACGATTGAACGCGCCGTTATTGTTAGCCAGGGCAACTCTCTTGATTTGAGTGAATGGCTCCCCAAACGAAATGCTGCACAGGATTCAGCAATTATCCCGTTGCAGGAAATGGAAAAAGCATATATTCTTAAAGCAATCAAATCGACAAATGGAAGAATTAGTGGTGAGCATGGCGCAGCCAAAGTTTTAGGCATGAAACGCACCACGCTTGAATCCAAAATGAAGAAACTCGGCATAAAACGTTCCCCTATCGAATGACTAAATTTCGTCATTTGCCGAAATAAAGACATACCATCTCCACATACCGCACTGTATTTCAATTTTTTTTATTCGCTAACTTTCAGATTATAAGCCATTTGAATCATCATTCAAATGGTTTTTTCGTTATGGCATATCAATTGATAACATAAATTGGAATCGTGTTTAATTTGTATCCTTTCAATATTAGTTGGTTATGTTGATCCGCCGCAGCGGACTCAGTCAACGGTATGTTCCGCACCCTGAGCTTACCGTCTCGCAGCGGCGTGCCGTTCCGATGCATCGGAACACGAACGGTGTCGAAGGGTACACTCACCATCATTTATTGAACGGATACTTTAATTTGATTCAAAGGAGCAATGTTTCTTGTAATTTAGAGATTGATAATCACTAAAGGCGGCGGGAAAATTCGGTTTGAAGTATTTTGTAGAGCCACCATTCCAATAATATTTTAAACTTCAATCGCAAACCATATTAGGAAAATTCAATTCACAAAAATAAATTCCGGAACATTCGTTGTGTGTTATACCTACTTCCCCGAATATAAAAAAGGCTGGTGAAAATGTCATTTATCAATTTGACGACCCAAAATTTTGAAAAATATGTATTGCATAACGATCAAATTGTAGTGGTTGAATTTTACGCTGAATGGAGTGGTGTATCTCACATTTTGCTTCCGGCGCTTAGAGGTATAAAATCAAAATTTCGAAAACAGGTTATGTTTGGCAGACTGGACATAGATAAAGAGAATGATATCGCAGAGAAGTATGGAGTGTTCGAACTACCTACTATACTAATATTTAGAGATAGTCATGTTATAGATTCATTACATGGAATTTTCGCACATTCATTAATTGAAGATAAATTAAATCGACTGATCAATGCCGATGAATTGTAAACCTTAAACTGATTATACAATATTTCAGCATTTGTGCTATCGGAGTTCTGTATGAAAAGCAATATTCTATTTAGTTTAATAATTGTGAGTATTCTTTTAGTACTCTGTATTTCATATTATTGTGTTAAAAATAATGGAGAAATAACAATTACCGGAATCGTCAACCCAACGGAATGGGATGAAAGAAACACTGTTTCCACAATCGAAATTTCCGTGCCAATGCCCTCGGATGATCCCGTCGATCAGGACTATACGGAAAATTTTAAAATCATCGATGATGAAAAAGGTCGAGAGCTTTTAGAGCAAATTGATAATCTTGTTGAGGTTAAAGGCATCGCCATAAATTCAGATGATGGCTCATTGACAATTCGCATTAAAAAATTTAAAGTTCTGGAAATTCGTAAACATTCAACATGCGAAGATGAAATCACGCAAATAGCGCAACAGCTTTTAATTCAAAAACCT
Source organism: Candidatus Zhuqueibacterota bacterium (assembly GCA_016931935.1). GTDB lineage: Bacteria > Zhuqueibacterota > Zhuqueibacteria > Thermofontimicrobiales > Thiofontviventaceae > Thiofontivivens. The sequence goes on from JAFGDW010000070.1 coordinate 20,466, forward strand.
TCAAAATAAACATCATAAAACCTTAAAAGGAGTAATTGTTTATGAAACCCCAAATTAATTTCAAACTTGTTGCACTGCTGACCATCATCCTGATTATTTGTTCAGCACAAAGCTATTTACATGCTGTAAAGGATGATGTTGTTACTATTACAGGAACCGTGGTTGCATATTCATGGGATGAAGATGAAAATGTGACGGATGTGGCGATCGTTGTGCCTGTTGTACCGGAAGATCATGAGGAAGAAGAATATAACGAAGAGTATTTGGTTGGCGATACCAAAAAAGGCAAAGAATTGCTGAATCTGGTCGATTCAACCATTACCGCTACCGGGAAAGTTGAAACTACTGATGATGGCACGTTAGTAATTTACGTGACAGAATACAAAGTTCTTGATGATAACGAAGAATAGTTTTATTACATGTGTCTGATGGATATCTTGCGATAAGGAGAGTAGCAGACAGGGAGAATGCAGGAATGATAAATCTCCCTGTCTCCGCTTTATTGAGAATATGTACGATCCAATCGTGAGCGAAATCAGGCAACAAAAGCTTTGTTTAGTCATTGCTCAAAAATTAAATGTAAAATAATTAAATCACAGAAACGTGTCAGTACTTCAGTATTATGAGTAATCGGTTATCTGTGATCAGTAATCGGTACGAATTTGTCACCGTGACCCGTTCACTGATTACCGATTACCTTCAATCTCTATGCAAAGATTAATGGTATTATCATGAATATAAAAGGCAATTAATTTTTGAGCAATCCCTTAAGCTCAGCAATTAACAGGTAATGCCGACATTTTGACATCATTCATCACGTGCAGCACATGACTCGTAATAATTCGCAAACATGGAACAGCAAAAATTTTAAGGAATAGTGCATGTCTACAATACTGGTTATCTCAAAAAACAATGAGATTCGTCGAAAATATCGCTCGGCATTTTATAAAATGGCAAACAAAATTATAGTCAAGGAAGACATTTTTGAAGGAATGAATGAAATTAAATGGTATTCACCCGATTTAATTATCTGGAATTTTGATCCACAAAACTCAACGGATAAAAAAGGATATACAAATTTACGCACGAAGTATGGTAGCATCCCAATCATTCTGGCAATTAATGAATATAGTCAATCCGATACGTTCGAACAATACGATAGTATCATTTATGGAATAAATGAAATTGAAAAGATGAAAACAAAAATTGTTGAGATAATAGGAAAACCAAAGCCAATCATGCGATATTTAGACGATGAAACAGAAGAATATGATCGGAGTTCCTAACTCGGCTTCTCACATTGCTAACCGGGTTCCATTTGAACGGTGAGGCGATTAAGAACGTATGCCACTATGTGGCCCATCAACATTGGAAAATATATAGTATTACAAATGAACATTTGCCCAGTCTGTCCACTTTATTAGAGAATATTATGGCAACTGGACATGGCATTTTTGTGCAAAATATTTTTTAATATCAGCCAATCAGCCCTGTTAGACAAGGTGAAACATAAAAGGTGAAATGTCAAACGTAATAAAAAACTCAGATCAGATTTTTTACGTCACACATCTCATCCCGCCATCGGCGGGAACGTTTCACGTGCGGCTTTGCCGCGCTAGGGTTGACATAAAAACAGATCAGCAAACAGGGAAGCGCACTTAAATCCCGGAAGACACATTAAAAAAGACTATATCATAAGGAAACTGCATCTTCCACCGATGGCTTCCTTAATAAACGTCCAGCAACGCAGTGAAATAGTAAAACGTCTGTTCCGTCAAAATGAGCAAGCGTTTGAAAATCTTGTAAAAAAACTGGAACCGATTACCATATGGAAGGAAGCAATTCACATTGTGGAGGAAGAATTAAAAAAATTTGACGTTTACATCCGCGATCAAAATGCAGGTTTATTTACAAACATCTTGTATGCCCGATATTTCCCGGATGACGATCAAATCTGTATTTAAGTGAAGGAGTATCATATATGTTCGGAAGTTTGGGAACCGGTGAAATATTAATTATCTTCTTTGCTATTTTGATGGTATTTGGCGCAAAACGGTTACCGGAAATTGCCAAAGCACTGGGTCGAAGTATTCACGAATTTAAAAGTGCAATGAATTCCACAATTTCAAATATTCAAGACGTTATGGAGAAAGAGGAAAATCGAGAAGAACTTCAATCTCCAAATCAGTCACTTCAAAAGTCCGTTCCGAAAAAGTTTGCCCATTAATATTTGGATGGAGGTAATACCCAATTCAATTTTGATTTTTTAAATAACAATAATTCTAAAACGAAACATGAATTTTATTTTTAAGTCCACAGAATAATCTGGATTCCACTAATAAAAATCTGTGTAATCCGTGCAATCTGTGGTCGCTGTTAACAATCTATATTTGAAAATATGAACCTAACCCAAAGGAGAAGATCATATTCAAAAAGCCAAGCGTGCTTGTTCTGATCGTTCTGCTTCCATTGATTGTTTCATGCACAAAACAACAACCGGTTGAAAAAATTTCATGGAATCCGGTTATTGATCAAAATGATATTATAATTCTTTCCAAACCAATTAATGATTTCAAAAAGCATTTAAACGCAGCCCAGCAATTCGATAAGAAAGGCCAAAAAGCCAAATCCGCGGATGAATTAAAACTTATGAAAACCGGCATTGGAGACCTGGAATACTATTATATTCCTCTGGTAAACGCCAAACTTCATTTATCGGCAGCTTATCGATTAACGAATCGCAATGAAATTGCCACTGCTCAGGAAGAATTGAACAATTTATATGGATTAATTTTTAACGCCAAATCGTATGCAGACAAAAGAACCCCGCCAATAAAGAGTGATGAATTAAACTCCCTGATTAATAATTTTGGAGCGTTTAACAGTGATTTTACAAAGGTCGCTAAAGATTCACGGGACAAATTCATTCAATATGCAGAACAGATACAAAAACTAATTACTCCGCAAGCGTCTAAATCATAGCATCAGTACTTTAGAATATAACATACGCCTCTAAGAACTCAAGATCAGCTCTGCCTGGTACGGTTCCCTATCCGTACCAGGCAGAAATTTGTACATTGTTTGCCAGAAATAAACAATACGGTGAATCCTTGATAAGAAAAAACGGTATACAATTAATGATTTCATGTTACTAAACTGATTTCATTGATATGCTGTTCAACATTTTAGTATCAGAATGGATTGCACTAAGCAAATATTTCTACTATTGACAGGGTTTAATTTCCATTTAGCGATTCTGGCGCTTACACTCTTTCTATTCCCTAACCTGGATAAACCAGAATTAAAAAAATTAGACAGGATAACAGGATGAACAGGATTTCTTAGAGGAAGAGATTATACA
>JAFGDW010000071.1 GCA_016931935.1 Candidatus Zhuqueibacterota bacterium
ATACAAAATAATTATTACAAAATTAAATATCAAATTAAAAAAAATACACAATTATTCTAATCAATTACAATTAATGTGGTTATAAGCGCAGAAAATTTCTACAAATTATTCTGAAGGAAATTGTACGTAGCCAAAGAAGAAATAAGGTATCAAGAGGTTTTCTCGAAAGAAATAACAAAACTACTGCAAGTAAATGTGCATTACAAATTGGATAACCGGCGAGCGGTTTTATTACTTTATCTGAAGTTCATCACTCAACACTTTTACTTTTTCACTCGTCGCAGCAGATATTTTCGGAAGTTCTATCGTAAATTCTGCGCCTTCATTTTCACGCGAAGTAGCATAAATTTTACCACCATGAGAATTAACAATATCCCTGCAAATAGCCAAGCCCAATCCGGTGCCTTCCCCTGCTGATTTGGTTGTATAAAATGGCTGGAATAGTTTTTCGGCATGATCCGGCGGGAATCCCGGTCCATTGTCATGAAAAGCAATGACTACATTATCGGTGGTTTCAGCTATTTCAACCTGAAGCTCACCCGGGCGTCCGGTGCTGCGAATTGCATGAATCGCATTTATTATAACGTTGATCAACACTTGCTGAAGTTGGTAATAGTTGACATAGGCTGACGGAACCTGTGGCCCATAATTCTTAATTATGGTGATTTCATTTTTCGATAAATTGAATTGTTGCACATCCAGCACACTATCGACCAACTGATCCAGACGCACTTTTAGCTTCTCTGTGTGTGGATCCCGCCCTATAGTCAACAAGCCCTGGACAATCTGCTGACAGCGTTTTGCTTCATGGTAAATTGTAAAAATATCATTTCTAACAGATTCAGCTTCCGCCTCATTCAGGACCATATTGGTGAAACCTAAAATTCCGGTCAGGGAATTATTTAATTCATGTGCAGCTCCGGTTAGCAACTGTCCCAACATAACGAATTTTTCGTTATCCATTAATGTGCGCAGCATTTGTTCATGTTCTTGTGCCCGGAGTAGTACCGATTTCAGACATGAATAATGGGTCGATGTGTTCGGTACAACCGAAAACGCGCCACTTGTTTCAATGAGTTGCTCCCACTGTTCGCTTTGCTTTATCCCTAAAACGATTGTAATTGTACGATTCGATCGCTGTTTGCTTTCACGAAACCATTTCGATAGTCGAATGTCGGACGATTTCCCATTTACGATAACGATTCCGTACGGATGCTCTACTGTCCAGTGAATTGCCTTTTCAATGTCACCTGTATTGTCGACCGGCCAATTCAATTCCGACTGAACCCAGGTTTTCAGCATTTCACTATCATTCATCTCAAAAAATAACAGCATGAGATGATTAATATTTTCGTTTCCATTCACTCGCAAAATTTCTACCACTTGTAGTTAATGCCACGTTGAAGTACACTAAATATACGAATATTTAATAGACAATCAAGTAATTTCATATAAAATACAAATTTTTAACAAAACAATGATTTAAGTTGCATTACCAAATTGAAAACCGTATCTTATAACGGATATTTTCAGCACAGGCATTCGGGTTGCACATTACATGCGACAAAAGAGTATCGGAACCAATTGCGAATCCATTGATACCAACAAGAACAGCAAAATGCTGATTTCGAACTATATTGGATTATGATGCAATGTAAACAGTAAATTCAATTCCAACGTCAAAATAAGTACAAGCATGCAAGAAAATGAACGGGAATTGGTAAAGAGAGCCCAGCAGGGAGACAGGCGCGCATTCGGGAAGCTTATCCAAAAATATCAGGATAAAATACTTTATCTGGCATATGACCTGGTTGGGAACTATGATGATGCTCAGGACATTGCACAAAATGCATTCCTGCGTGCAATGAACGGGATACATGCGTTTAAAGCCCAATCGTCTTTTTCTACGTGGTTGTACAGGATCGTTGTTAACCTGTCGATCGATTATAAACGATCTGTTAAACGGAAAAAACAGCTATCTATCGATGAACCAACATCGGATGATATGGAGCAATCGTATAAAGAAATCCTGAACGAAAACGATAAATTACCCGATGAAATAACCGAGTTAAAAGATTTTGAATATCATGTCCAACGCATTGTGGAAACATTACCGCAAAATCAACGCGTTGCATTTGTACTAAGGCATTATCATGACATGGATATGCCGGAAATTGCCAAAGTGCTAAATTGCAAGACAGGAACGGTACGTAGCCATCTGTTCCGGGCAATTTCAAAATTACGTACATCATTAAAGGAGTTTGAACGCTCATGAACCAGTGTCCACAACAACACATGCTCGTTGATTTATTATACAACGAATTGGGGGATACGGATAAACGCTTGTTGACCACACATTTGGAATCGTGCGTAAACTGCCGGACAACATTTGATGAATTTAAAGCAGCGTCTCAACAGCTCTCGATGTATAAACGTCCCCAGCCCGGACGCTCACAATTAACCAACTATCATCGTGAATTAAAAAAACTGACACAGAATCCATCCAGGTTTTCATTCTCTATAACGGCATTAGTCGACAAATTCATTGTCCATCCGATATTACCATTGCGAATTGTGGAGTATGCCATTATTTTTGCATTGGGAATCTGGATTGGTCGCTGGGAGTTAACACATCATGCGGCGAAGCATTCAAAAATGCAACTTGGAGCAATCGATGAAAATATGCTGGATAATTTCCTTTCGAATGCAGAAATGTTACTGCTGGATGTTTCGAATACAGAAACTGAGGGTGATTTACGCGAAGTTTTAATCGCTACGAATTTAAATCGAATGCTGCAAAAGAATACGCTATTGAAAGAGCAGGCAAGTCAAATGAATAATGTGATGTTGACCAACTTCCTGGATGATATCGAACTTATCTTGCTTGAACTGGCTAATTGCGATGGTACACTTTCTCAATCGGAACTTTCCTTTATTCAACAAATAATTAAAGATTCACATATTATGCTTGAAATGAAATCGCTAAATGCAATATAGGAGTCTGACATGCGGACCGTGAAAATAGCTGTAATCGCGATGGTTTTAACCTTGTGGGCGGGCCATGTGCATAGTCAAAACGACTTTAAATTATACAACGAAGCGCGAAAACTAACACATGAAAAAAAATGGAACGAAGCCATTAAATCATGCGATGAAATATTTAAAAAATTTCCTGACAGCCGATATACAGATGACGCCCATTTTTGGAAAGCATATGCGCTGGAAAAAGAAGAAAAATGGGAAACCGCATTTGATGCCTACAAAGAGCTCATCCGGAAGTTTCCTCAGAGTCCGTGGGTTGATGACGCGCTTATTCATCAAATTGTTATCGCCGAGCGATTTTATAACCAGGGTTTTAAAGAATCACTGACGTTTCTAAAATCGGCGCTCGATCACCCGGATAAAGATGTTCGATACCAGGCAGCAATTTCTTTGGGAAAACTCGGCGAAAAAGCCGCCATACCCACACTAAAAGAAATTGCCAACAACGGTGATGAAGATTTGCAAATCGTTGCAAAACGATTACTCACAAAAATTGAATCATTGCCCGAAGCCCAAACTGGTGATCACACAGATATTGAGGTACTGCAGAATGCTAAATCGCAAGGAGGCTTGTCCGACAAGGAATCAGAAAGTAAATGGGACGGTCTCTTTTTCAAAAGTAATCGATATCAGCAATATATCGAATTAAATAAAAAAGGCGCAGACTGGACCGAGCTGGAACTGATTCGCTACGGCTTGTGGCATATCCTTCCTGAAGGTCCCTTTACTGATTTCTTTCAACTGACGAACGAATTCGATCAAAAGGAATGGCTACGTAAATTTTGGAAAAAATGGGACCCGACACCGACAACACCGGAGAATGAACGCAAAGACGAATTCATGCAGCGGATTAAATATGCACACGAAAATTTTGGCGAGGAATGGAACGGCTGGCAAACTGAATATCTCACATCCCAATACCTCAGACCGGGCTGGACGATGGCGCCATGGGATTGCCGTGGTGAGATGTACATAAAATATGGCGAACCAGATTTCCGGGACCGGAATTTTGCATTCAAAAAAGAACTTTGGTCATATTATCGCGACAATTTCGATGTGATTCTGCACGATCACATGACCAATATTTTCGGCAATGCCATTAAACCCGGCCCGTTAAGCCGAATTACATACAAATGGAGTATTGGTCAATTCGATAGTGATATTGCTTTCAAAAAAGAATTTCGATACAATGTCTATCAGTCCGTTCACCCAATGAAAAATTTTAAATTATCGATAGATATTCCCGAATCCGATAGCACGCTAAAAGATGTCCATATTTCGTACCTTGTTTCGGGCGATGAGCTAAAATTCAATAAAATTGATGGCAAATACAGAGCAAAATACCTGCAACGATATACTGTACTCAATGAAGATTTAAATGAAGTCACATCCGGTGAAAAGGAATATGTATTAATTACTGATTCAAAAAGTGATACAAAAGGAAAACATAATTTTAAGAGTGATATCGATCTTCAGCTATCGCCGGGATATTACACACTTGCTATCCGAATTGAGGATGTCAATTCCGACCGGTTAGGAATCTTTTTACAAGACTTGAACGTTCAACAATAAACATGTTTGACATTAGAACGACTTTTTGCTATATTATTTTTAAACCAGTGCCGAATACTATGGTATTGGTCAGGTAAGAAATAGAAGTGAAGGAGATAGAAATGAAATGGTGTGGGATTATTGTATTCACAGTAATTATTATGTTGCTGGCTGTTCCAGGTGAAGCTCAATATTTTGGTAAAAACAAAGTGCAATATGAAAGCTTTAATTGGCAATACTTGCAATCGGAGCATTTCGACATCTATTTCACCGATGGTGGTAGATATATTGCTGAATTCACAGCAGAAATCGCCGAACATGCATATCAGCGAATCAAAAAAGATTTCCGCTACGAGCTTGTCGATCGGATTACCATCCTGACCTACAACAGCCACAACGATTTTGGCCAGACCAATGTCGATCTTTCCCCTCCCGAAGAATCTGTCGGCGGATTCACCGAATTTTTTAAAAACCGCGTAGTTATCCCCTATGAAGGTAATTGGGATCAATTCCGTCATGTAATTCACCATGAGTTGACCCATGCTGTCATGCTGCAAATGTTATACGGTTCCGGTGTGCAATCGATTATTACCGGCATGGCCAGATTACGGCCACCATTATGGCTAATTGAAGGTCTGGCAGAATATGAAAGCCGAATTTGGGATACCGAAAGCGATATGTACTTACGCGATGCAGCATTGAATGGTTATGTACCGCCCGTAGATATGTTGTACGGATTCATGGCATATAAAGGCGGTCAGTCCGTGCTGTATTATCTGAGTGAGAAATACGGAAATGAAAAAATTGGTGAATTGCTTGGCAAAATTAAAGTCACCAAAAGCATGGATAAGGGCTTAAAAGATGCTATTGGAATGGACACCAAGGAGCTCACTAAAAAATGGCATATGTACTTGAAACGTGAATATTGGCCGGATATTGCTGATCGCAAGGAACCTGAGGAAATCGGTAAACGCATGACCGATCATTACAAAGATCGTAATTTTATAAATAGTGGTCCTTCTATCTCCCCGAAAGGCGACAAAATTGCTTTCCTGTCCGATCGTGACGATTACTTCGACATTTACCTGATGAGTGCAATTGATGGCAAAATTATCAGCAAGCTGGTTAGTGGTCAACGATCCGCCGATCTTGAGGAGTTGCATTGGCTGCGTGCCGGTATTAGTTGGTCGCCGGATAGTAAACGAATTGTATTTGCAGCAAAAGCCAGTGATCAGGATGCATTACATATCGTTAACGTAAAAAAGAAGAAAATTGAAAAGTCAATTAAAATGGATCTCGACGGCGTATTTAGTCCATCGTGGTCTCCCGATGGGGATGAAATTGCCTTCATGGGTACCCACTATGGACAGGGTGATATTTATGCCTACAACCTGAAAACAAAAACGCTGCGTCAAATTACCGATGATATTTACAGCGATCTTGATCCATCCTGGTCGCCGGATGGAACGCAGTTAACGTTTATCAGTGATCGAAGTTCAAATCTTGAACGGGACCACCGGGTTCCACATTATAAAATATACGATAAGAATTTTTATAATACGGATGTCTATATTATAAATAGCGATGGTTCCAATATTCGCCAAATTACCAAAACACCGGCCAATGAATTGTCACCGGTATTTTCACCAGACGGGAAAAAATTGGCTTATACCAGTGATCGCAGCGGTATCCAAAATATATATCTTTATTCTATGGATGAGCAAACAGAATATCCGATCACCAATGTATTAACCGGCATTTTTCATTTGTCATGGTCAGGCAATGCAGGTGATAAACTGGCATTCGCTTCATTTTATTATGGTGGGTATGATATTTATCTAATGAAAAATCCGCTTAGTATTCAACCGGAGGATGTGGATATCAAACCTACCAATTACGTGGAAAAACTTGGCGATGCCGCATTCCGCGATTCTACATTTTATGAATTTGAACCTCAATCAGTCGCGCAGAAATCAACTAAAAAAAACGAATATGCAACTTATATCTTTGATGATGATTTTAAAGATGGTAATATAAAAGCGACCAATGATACAAAATCGGTTTTTCTGGATTCCACAGAATTTATGGCAGAAGGTGAATACAAAATAAATAATTATCGAATTCGCTTTTCGCCGGACATTGTTTACGGTAATGCTAATTACAGTCAATTTTTTGGCATGCAGGGAGTTGCGCAAATTGCGCTGTCCGACGTGCTGGGGAATCATCGGATAAATTTGTACACAAATATGGTGTCCGATCTTCGGAACACAAATTTCCAGGCGTCCTATTTTTACCTCCCCCATCAAATCGATTATGGAATTGGCGGCTACCACTACGCCTATTATTTCTACACCAATTGGGGCTGGGTACGCGATCGCTATTTCGGTCTGTCCACCAGTATTTCGTACCCATTCTCCAGATATTCACGGTTAGAGACGGGCGCACGCTGGTTTGCTATCGATCGCGATTATATGACATTTTCATTTTTCCCGACCGAGAAGCGCCGCAATATATTTCTCGATGCATCATTGATAAATGATACGGTATTATGGAGCTATACCGGTCCTTCGAATGGCAGCCGTTCTTCGGTCAGTTTAACATATTCACCGGGGTACAGTAATTTGAGTCTTGATTTTTCCGTTCTGAAAATGGATTACCGGAAATATATAAAAGTTGGGCAGGATTATAATTTCGTTTTCCGGTTTGCCGGCGGTATGAGCGACGGTAAGGATCCCCGTAAGTTCTTCCTGGGAGGCACCGATGGCTGGTTAAATTACAGCACTCGCTATGGTGGTATTCGGGTCGATAATCTGGAAGATATTTATTTCAGTTCCTTTGAATTGCCATTACGTGGCGCATCGTACTATGAGTTAATGGGCAATCGTTTCGCGCTTACAAACATCGAATTTCGGTTTCCGTTTATCCGCTATTTTATTATGGGCTTCCCATTACCGATTGGCTTGCAGAATATTCGCGGCGCCATTTTTACAGATATTGGCAATGCCTGGGATTGGTCATGGAAAAAATCAGATGCTTTCCTAAACCGTGAAAACAATATATTCCCACGCTTAGGCGAAAAAATGTTTATGGGGTACGGATTTGGCGCCAGAATGAATATGGGATTTTTCGTGCTCCGTTTTGATGTTGCCTGGGATACCGATCTTGTTAGTTCGTCTAAGGATCCTAAATATTATTTCTCGCTGGGACCCGAATTTTAAGGATTGAGGCCGTTATGAAGACGTTTTATTATTGTTTGATTTTCCTGATCATTTCACATATAGCAATTATTACTCCATCCGATGCTCAGCCTGATGGACCGCAACGCGATCGGATAGGCGCACGCTCCGGATTTGTCTATGACGCATTCTATTTCCGCTCAGCAACGAATCCTTCGCAGACATCAGTTCGCTTATATGCAAATTTCAGTAATGACATTCTGCAATTTGTCAAGGAATCCAACTTCCGGTTTCATGCGAAATATGAGTTTATGTTTGCATTATTCGATGAAAGGGGAAACCAGATTGGCGGTAAATCGATAACTGATGACATTTTCGTGCGTTCCTTCCCCCAGACCAATACACGCGCGCTTTCAAATTCAGTAAATTTTGTTATTGATGTGACGCCCGGTGATTATAAATTGGTGATGGAATTGACAGACCTGGATACAAAAAATTTTGCAAAACAGTCTCATCGTTTAACTGTAAAAAAATTCCCGCTCAATCAACTAGGCGTAAGCGATTTGATTTTAAGTGACAATATCGACCCGGATTCCACAACATTGGAAAATGTCGTCCCGAATCTGCGCAATGATTTCTTATCACCGGATGCACCTTATGGCGCTCTCGTCGATTTCTATCCCGGTTCAACCGATCCCATCAATATTTCATTTGAAGTCATTGAAGCCGGAACCGACAATGTCATTATCTCCGATGCAGAAACCATTCAGCCGATAAGCCTTGAGCCAATTGAAAAGTATATTTTGTTGCAAAACCGGCTTACCAGAGTCATGCGTTATGATTTGATAGTAAAAGCAGCGCAAAACGGTCAGGAGGCGGTTTCTGAACGGCAATTTGTTTCAAGCTGGCATTACCTCGATACAAGTGATATGTCCATCGAGCATAGCCTCGAACCAATGAAACACCTTGTAAAAAGCCGGGAATGGAGCTGGGTACAGGAAGCGGATGACAGCACAAAAGATGTCTGGTTCAATAATTTCTGGAAACAACGAGATCCCACACCAGACACTGAAGAAAATGAATTGAAAGATGAATATTATCAGCGGGTGGCATACGTATCTAAAAATTTCAGCGTGCCCAATTTTCAAAAAGCCGGATGGGATACGGATCGCGGGAAAATATATTTGAAGTATGGCGCGCCAAGCAACATCGAACGGCGTCCACGCAGTATCAATAATCCAGCGTATGAAGTGTGGTCATACAATAGTATACAACGTCGTTTCATTTTTGAAGATCGAGCAGATTTTGGAGATTTTCGGTTGGTGAAAGTTGAATAGTAATGAATAACCAATAAACGAAATCGCCTTCGACTATGCTCAGGCTAAAAAGTCGAATTTCTTATTTATTTACTTCGAGTGCTGCAGCAAGCGTTTCACTGATTGTTTCAATTTTAAATGGCTTGGGAATAACACCGCAAAAGCCATAGTTCTCATATTGTGACATAACAGGATCATTTGAGTAACCGCTGGAGACGATAATCTTTACATCTGCGTCGAGTTGCCTTAATCTAACGGCTGCTTCTTCGCCTCCCATTCCACCAGGAATTGTTAAATCCAAAATAACGGCATCGAACGGGGTGCCGTTTTCTTTTGCCCGCCGGTACAGGTCAATCGCCTCCTGCCCATGGGCGGCATACTCACATTCACAACCCAGCCGGTTCAACATTTTGCCAGCCGCACGCCGTACAATTTCCTCATCATCCATAACTAAAATATGACCTTTTCCGATCAGTTTTTTCAGTCTCAATCGTTCTGCCTCAGTTCGTTGATTTACGGCCGCCGCTAGAAAAATTGCAAATGTAGTCCCTTCTCCCAGGGTGGACGTCACATGAATGACACCTCCGTGGTTCTTAATAATGGAATATGATGTGGATAATCCCAGACCACTTCCGCGTTGTTTGGTGGAAAAATAAGGATCAAATATTCGTGATAAATGTTCCTTGGAAATTCCCACTCCTTGATCTTCAATGGTAATTTTAATATAATGACCCATCGACAGCCTGAATGGATTATTTTCTGTGACGTGTACATTACGTGCAGAAATCCGAATAATCCCCCCGGTCGGCATCGCCTGATCGGCGTTGATAACCAAATTATTAATGACCTGGCTTAATTGACCTTCGTCCACTTCAATATTCCACAAATTTGGCTGGATTTGGTATTCACATCGCACATTTGATCCGCTAATTGCAAAATCGGATGTTTCCTGAATGAGTTTTGCAATGGAAACCACCTTTTTAACAGGCGCGCCACCTTTGGAAAACGTCAACAATTGTTGTGTTAATCCCGTTGCACGAAAGGCAGCTTTTTCGGCGTCATCCAACAATTCATACAAATCATTTTCTGGAGCTGTATTCAGTTTCGCTAGCGTAATATTACTAATAATACCGGTCAGAATATTATTGAAATCATGAGCGATGCCACCAGCCAGCACGCCGAGTGAATCGAGTTTGCGTGCTTTAAATAGTTCTTCTTCCAGTTGTTTTTGATCGGTAATATCATGAATTGTATAAACCAGAAAATTTTTCCCGGATAACTGAATATCAAACACATGAATATCAGCATGTATGCGACTATTATCATTAAATGTAATAGTCACCTGGCGCTTGATTTGGTCAACGCTATTAGCGATCTTATGCTTATCGTGTTCACTATGAATTTTTAATTTTGGATGAATATCCTCGAGCCGAAGTTGTTTTAGTTGTGCTTTATTTGTTTTTAAGATGGTGCATGCCATCCGGTTTGCCAAATGAATAAGCTCTGTTTCTGCATCAATTAACAATATACCGTCTTTCGTGTTGTCGAATATCGCCCGAAATCGCTGCTCCGATTCTTTGAGTTCCAGTTCGGCGCGTCGTAAATCGGTAATATTACGCCCAATTCCTACCAATCCAATTATGTTATTTCCCTGGTCCCACAGTGGTATTTTGGTGGCCAAGCTTAAAATTATTTTATTTGTCATTTGATCAAGCACAGGTCCCTCTTTATTAATAATCGCTCGCCCCGTTGTCAGGACCTGCTTGTCATCAGCAAAGTACTTCTCCGCAAGATTAATCGGATGAACATCAAGATCAGTTTTTCCAACAATATTATCCGGGTTGGTTTCACCAACACGCCGCGCTGCTTCTTTATTGACAATCACAAACCGGCATTCTCTGTCTTTGAAATAAATCGAATCCGGCAAATTATCAATCAACGTTCTTAATAAATTTCGTTCGTGGGATAATTTCGTTTGCGCTTCTTTTGTCGCAGTGATATCAGTGGCAATATGAATTATTTTTTCCAGTTTTCCTGAAGTGTCATAAATCGGCGTACATGAGATAATGTATGTTCCATTGAGCGCATCGACTACCATATCATTGCTTTCCATTCGACCTGATAGCCGCATTTTTCTCAATGGGCACTCGATATGTGGTTCATTTGAGTTATGAAAAATTTCATAACAGTATTTCCCGATCAACTCACTTTCTTGCTTGTTAACCGCTCGTAACGTGGCACGGTTAACCGACTGTACGCGCTGTTCTTTATCAAGTATCATTGCAGGGTGACCGATGGCTTGATATATATCATCCCAATTTCGCTCCGCCGTATTCAACTGTTTGAGAATTTTTTTGCGTTGCTCAATGTTACGTATCACAACAAGAATGACATTGGCTGCATCCGAAACTGATCCTAATTTTATTTCGATAGGGTGCGTTTCACCATTCACTACTAGATGTAATTCGTCGGTAATTGTTTCGTACGGGTCATTTACTATACTATCAAGGTTTTTCCTGAGCCTTGGTTTATCATTGTCAGGCAGTGCGGAATATAAAGAAGAATTGATAAATCGTGGTTTGCTAAATCCAAGTTGTGTTTCTGCGACAGCATTTATATCAAGAATAATTCCATCCGGTTGAATAAGCAGCATGCTTATCGGCGCCCATTGAAATATCCCCGATCTTGTTTCGGTATCGATAACCATAGTCAATCCACTATTATTAGGATTCTCTACAAAATCTGTTTGGCATTCGGGTCCATCGTAATTCCCACAGATACGCAATTAAAAAGGGGATGCTCCGGAAGCTGAAAGATTGGAAAACGGGTGTTACCCGGTATTATTCTTCTTCAAGCGGTTAACTTTAATACTGCGTTATTGTAAAATTGCAAAATACAGCATATGCAATATAAAAGTCCTGCACGGAAATGTCAAGAAAAAATAATGTAATTTTAAACGGTGTAACAATTACAGAATCAATTCATTCATCCGGCGGGATAATGAAATTGTGGTCCGAGAATCCCAACCAAATACGTCCTGGTACATTTCAGCGCTTTCCATACACAGGTAAACGAAAACATTCGTACTGTATTCACGAATCCATGCGTGCATTTTCCGAAACATCTCCGCCCGAACCGATTTAAAATAGCGCATTTTACCATCCAAACCGGTGATCAGTTCACCATAAACAATTTTGCTTTGCGGATGTTGTTCGCGAATGATGGCATCCAAATGCGGAGGATAGCGTAAAGCGCCAAGACTGATCCAGATGATACGTTCGGCAGGTATCGTTTGAAAAATACGATCCACAACTGATTTATATTCATCCTGCCAGCCATCATAGTGAATCATCGGATCGAAATGAAATCCGATCCGAAAACCAGCATCCGCACACTTTTTTGCTGCTGCCAGACGTTCGTTGAGCGTAGTTGCCATTGATTCATCGCTGGCAATAAGACGCGGGGTATTCATCGACCACGACACGACGGTACGTCCCCGATGTTCGATTCCAATAAAATTATCGATCTGTGATGTCTTCGTTTTCAACTCAATTATAGCATTGGATTTGTCAGCGAAATATGCCACCAGCGCCGAGCTAAAGCCGGTTAAATGGTCGGTGCTCAAACTATCTGCCAACTCGCCGGTGCCAATACGAAACAACCGGTTCGGGTACGTTTCAAACAGCGTATCCAGTTCATCAAATAAATCTTCAAGATTAACGTAGGCGATAATGTGTGGATTATTCAAATATCCCTGCAACACACAATATGAGCAGTTCAATTCACAATTATTAACAAGATTCAGAATTTTATAACCGCAACAAACATACTTCTGTGTGCAGGGACAAGGCTTGAAAAAACCGCCTTTCTGTCGGGCTAAAACAAATGATTGTGTGCTGTCGTACCGCGACAGCGACGTGATATCCGGAATAGTTATTGGTTCCAGCGATGGCAAGCGTTCGAGCACTGCACGGGTATGCGGATAATTCGCCGCATCCGCCGTGACATATATTTGGCGTGGGACATATGGTGTATACATTATTTCCCCACTTTTTTCAATTTGTCCATTGCACCCGTACGGCTGATATCATTTACTTTGGTTACCATTTTCTGAAATTCATGCGGATCGCGGAAAAGGAGTTCAAGCGAGTAAATATCACTTTCAAAAAACGGGGAATGTTTTAGCACGATCCGCGGGGGTAATTTCAATTCTTTTTTAACTTCTTCAAAATATAATTCTGCTTCCGCCAGGCGGGGGTAACGCATTTTACGTAATAGGTCCCGCACACGCTCAACTTTTTGGGTAGAGGTTATTTTTTCATCGTTAACAACAGCCATTAGCGCTGGTTGGTCGACCACATCTCGCAACGAACGCTCTGTACTTTTGGCGATGTCGGTCAATAATCGCATAAACTCCTTTTGCCGATTCTTGCCTAATTTTAGAGTCACAAACAGGTGAAACAAACTCTGGCGGTCATCGCCTGATAATTCAATCATGTGCAGCGCCAATTCATGCGAAAGAATATCTTCAACAATTGCGATTTTTATATTGTCTTCCAGGCGCACAATCGGCAGGTACATATCTAGTACTCGTGGATTTTTGCCCAGACCAAGCAAGGGCACATAGTGCTGCAGAATAGTCTCCTTGTCAACATTAAATTTCGTAATCAATTTATTCAGAATTATGGATTTTTCAACATCATTTAAAGCACGTGTACTGAGGTTTTCATAAAAGTTAATCAAAAAATACTCAATTGATGGTTTGTCCGGTTGCTCCTGGACTATCCGTGCCGGAAACATTTCTTTTTTTAGATGAATTAACCCCAGAATCCGTTTCAAACCAGAGATGACCCGGTAACGTGGCTCACTTGAAATTTGTGCCAGAATCGGCGGATTGACCAATCCAATCTCACGAATCGATTGCACCATTTGCGACATCATCGGTTCAAACGTGAGTATATACGTTCGGTCCGACAAATCGACTTCGGATAATTTTATGTTCACAGTATTGGTTTTTAGCATCATATGCACGTGCTTTCTTGTTTACATTTTAACGGAAGGCTTTTTTTTTAATATTGAACAAATTTTGTTTTGAACCACACCTGAAAGCGGATTTTTCATCTGCTATTCCTAACCTGAATAAACCAGAATTGAAAAAATTAGACAGGATAACAGGATGAACAGGATTTCTTAGATGAAGAGATTATACAAATCCTGTGAATCCGTAAAATCCTGTCTAAAATATGTTTTAACATTTTCTGCCAAAAAATGTCAGAAAATAATTTCTCAGTTACTAA
>JAFGDW010000072.1 GCA_016931935.1 Candidatus Zhuqueibacterota bacterium
ATTATTAACCAAAAAGTTGCTTCGAATATGCTTGAGAAAGCAGGCTATACTGTGGATATTGCAAATAATGGAAACGAAGTACTCATGCTGATGGCCCAAAATTCGTACGATTTAATCCTGATGGATATTCAGATGCCGGAGCTTGATGGCATCGAAACTACAAACATGATTCGTAATTCACCAAGTCCGATAATAAATAAAAAAATTCCAATTATTGCGCTTACAGCACATGCGCAACGTGGCGACAGGCAAAAATTTTTGGATAGCCAAATGGATGAATATTTATCCAAGCCGTTTAATTATAACGAATTGACCAGTATAATCGAACGGGTGTTAGCATCAAGAAAAACGACTAAACAGCCGATACTTAATATATCAGAAGCATAATTAAACTCGTTTTCTATGGCATTTTATGAGGAGTTTGAACAATTGTGAGAATCTGATTAAGATGTGGTTTTAATGGCGCTTGTATCGGGGATGAACAAGCAAGAACACCTGCTCACATGGCTTTGAATTTTCATGAGTAAAAAGATGAACTACGAACCGATTCATGTGTTGGTCATTGAAGATGACCCGATTCAGGCAAAATACATTCAGGGTATGTTCTCCAGCGTAGAAGCAGAAGCGTTTGTTATCACCATTGGAAATTCTCTGAAAGCCGGGATTGACATAATTGCATCTGCCCGTGTAGATATTATTCTGCTCGACTTAATGCTACCCGATAGTCAGGGACTGGAAACATTCATAAAAATGTATGATCATGCACCGACGATCCCCATTGTAGTGCTTTCAAGCCTGGATGACGAAACCCCGGCTGTGCTGGCTGTTCAACGTGGCGCGCAGGATTATCTCATTAAAGGGAAAATCGATGTTCATACGCTGGTGCGTTCCATTCGTTATTCCATCGAACGTAAAAATACAGAACTGGCGTTACGGGAAAGTGAACGCCGTTATAAAGAACTGGTGGATTCCCTGCCAATCACAATTTTTGAAACCGATAAGCGCGGAAATATTACGTTCCTGAATCAGGAAGCGCATAAAAAGTTTGGTTATACACGTTATGATCTTGAGAAGGGAATTAATATCCTCCAATTAATACATCCGGATGACCGCTCCCGTGCGAAAATGAATTTTCAGCAAAGTATCAAGGACCGCAATTCTGACGGACTTCAATACAAAGCGATCCGCACGGACCAGCGTACTATTCCCGTCGTAATATATTCAACGCCGATATTGGATGCCCAACATAGTAACAAGGGGCTTCGGGGTGTCGTTGTTGATTTGTCAAAACTTCCGCCCCCACGATAATCGGTATGTCTTTGATGTGATCATAAACTTGCCTCGCCCACGTAATATTTTCTATCCGAATTCAGGAGACTTTTTTTAAAAAAATGATAAGGAGTTGATAAATGCGTTTTTTAGTGGCAGAAGATGAATCGACAAGCTTGCGTGTTATGCAGGAATTTCTTGCACCCTATGGTGAATGTGATATTGCTGAAAATGGCACTCAAGCCATAAACATGTTTAAACAATCGTTACAGGAAGAACGTGTTTATGATTTAATTTGCCTGGATATTATGATGCCGGAGATAAATGGTCAGCAAGCGCTAAAACAAATTCGTGCGATTGAAAAGGAAAATGGTATGAAATCGGGTGAAGGCGTAAAAGTGATAATGACAACGGCGCTCGGTGACCAAAAAAATGTAATCGAGGCGTTTTATAAAGGTGGTGCATTGGCGTATCTTGTAAAGCCAATAAAAAAACAAAAATTATTTACCGAAATGCGGAATCTGGGACTTCAGGTTTAAAATGGTATTCCGGCGATTAAATGCGCGGATATGAGTCCGACGGGGAATGAATGTTTTGGAATAAAAACAAGCACCAGAGCCGCTGTATAAGGAATAATGATCCCGAATTATCCGGGAACAAGAGTGGACTAGTACCTTCAGCAGATGAACAACACGACAGTGCACAGGACCGTCTGTTGGAACACGCTGTAAGTATGCTGGCCCGTTCCGCTGAAATTTTTGATACGGATACTGGCGATCACATCAAACGGATTGATTACTATTCACGACAGTTTGCTGCGTTATTGGGAGCCGATCAGCGCTATCAAAGAACCATTGGAATTCAGTCGCAATTGCATGATGTTGGGAAAATTCACGTGGATAGTCGGCTATTAAATAAACCGCACCGGTTGACCAATGATGAATTTGATGCAATTAAACAACATGCCGTTAATGGGGGACGGATTATTGGTGAGCGGAACAGTGATTTTGCCCTGGCCCACCAAATTGCACTTTATCATCATGAAAAATGGGATGGAAGCGGCTATCCGTATGGATTAAAGGGTTGGGAAATTCCAATTGCCGCACGGATTGTATCGATTTTGGATGTGTTCGATGCCCTGATTTCCGCACGCAGTTATAAGCCGGCGTTCAGCGCTCAAAAAACCTATCGCATTATGAAACGCGGCGACGCATCACGGAATTTTGTTCCGGAAAATGCATTTGATCCGTACCTGCTCGATATGTTTCTAACGAATTATGATTTGTTTGTCGGAATTTATGAGGAAAACAAGAAGACTGAACAGGTGGTTTGCTCGCAGGATATGGAGACTGTAGTTCTGGATGATGATCCCCACACCCGCATAGAAATTACCCGTATGTTATCGCAAATTGAACGCGTAAACGTTCAGACTTTCCATGACATTGAATCAATGAAACGAACACTGACCAGGACCAATCAGTATCCATACTTGTTTTTCGTGGATATTCATTATTTGAATAAAACGGATCATGATATTGCCCGTCAAATTAAAAGCCAGTATCCGAATGCATATCTTGTCTGTTTAACGCGAACGGAGAATATTAATCATGATCGACTTTCACTGTACGATCGTATTTTCCGGAAACCAATCGAACTATCCAACCTTGTAGAAATAACAGAAACTGTCATTCGTTACTATTTCCGGCCATCCATTGCCCGCGACATGCAGAATAAATTGACGCCACAACTTGGCGAGTATGTGCCATTGCCCGCAACTGCGAATAAATAATCAACAGTTTCACTATGCATGTTTTTAATTGGTGGGTAGGATCGACTATCTATTGATATCAAGTGGATGTAGATTAGAGATACGTTTGTTAATCGTTGAACATCCCCCTGATTCTAACCTATACTCGCAAGCGAGCAAGTCAGATTATTCCCCCCAGCACTAAGAAACGTACCGGACTACCGCCTTCGAAAGGGGGAAGAGTCTATCTTACCCCGCTTACGGGCAGCGAGATGGAATCAGGGGAATGTTTTCTTTGATGTAAACATCAAGCAGTTTTACAGCAATACTCAATTTTGAGTACTTATTAAGTAAACTAACCAAGGCAATCAGGCGTTAAAAGCTACCACAATCAAAGTTTAACTGTTTCAAACTCTATTAGAATGCAGCAGCAAGACGGCAAACTCAGTTAACCATCAAATTTTGTCAAGTATTTTCTGACAGCCACTTCATTATCAACCGAGGATGTAGAAATAACCCGATTCCTAACCAATTTCCATTTTCACGGAATAGTTAAATATCGAATATAACTGTTTCAAAAAATCACCGGTTTCATCCATCTTAACAGCCATCTTGAAATGAACGGATTCTACGGGAATTCTTTCCGCATCTTTACCTGAACCAATTTTTTCGATTTTATTTTTTACGGTAAAATCTTCAATACTGACATCGTGGAACTGCAATTCAGTTTCAAAATCACCATATGGGGCAAATTTGACTGTAATGAGTTTTTTACGGAAACCGGCAAACAATTCGGTGATCTGCAAAGAATTATCCAGTTTCGTTTCGCCCCTGAAAACCAATTTGTCCAACACTTCTTGCGTTTCCTTATCCTTTTCCTGTTTCGGCTGGAACGAAACAATACGTGTATTCTCAAAAATTTGTGCCATGCGTCTTCCTTTCTGATTGAAGCCGGTTGATTCGTTTTTTTACTGGTGATATGAACTGTTAAATATAGGAAATAAATATCAATAATCAAGTAGAATTTTTGGAGGATGTTATAAACATGAATTTAGCGTAAATATTTCTCTTGAATTTTAAAACAAAAAGTAGTATATTATCGGCTCGATTTTAAAGTGCTTACCAGGAGACGGAAAATGAAAGAACAGCAACGAGCAACGACGCCTGTCTCACCTATAAATGAAGAGGCAAATGTGGAACTTACACAGTTTGAATTTGATGCTGCCACGCAGCGCGCCTATCGAGAATTGAAAAACGAACTGGAACGTCTGAAAATTGAGAATAAGATAAACGCTCAGATTAACAAAATGTTAAGCGAACGCTTGTCCAAACTCAAGGATTAATGAATGCCCCATGTTTTTTAAGCCCGATTTGATTTTGTTACATGCACCAAGTGTTTACGATTTCCGTAATCGTGCATTGTTATTTGGTCCGATTAGCGATGTTGTGCCATCCACACCTGTGTTCGAGATGTACCCGGTGGGATTTTCATCCATCGCCGAATGTTTGGAGCATAACGGCATTGGTGTGCGAATTATTAATTTAGCATACCGGATGTTGAAAGAACCGAAATTCGATGCGGAAAAGATGATTCGTAAATTACGGCCGGTGGCATTTGGTATTGATTTGCATTGGCTGGTGCATGCTCAGGGCAGCATGGAAATTGCATCCATATGTAAAAAATATCATCCTGATACCCCTGTGATTCTCGGTGGATTGTCATCCACTTATTACCACGAAGAGTTAATTACATATCCTCAGATCGATTTTGTCTTCCGCGGAGATTCCACCGAAGAACCACTGCTTCAATTAATGCAGCAGCTCAAGCAAGGCCGGATGGATTTTACCACAATTCCTAATCTGACATGGAAGGATACAGACGGAGTTGCACATGTAAATGCGCATTCGTACGTCCCCACCCATGTAAATTCTCTGACGAATAATTACAAAAATCTGTTCAAAATGGCCATGAAATATGGCGATATTAAAAGTATGACCGCTATTCACGACTGGTGGTCGTATCCGATTGTGGCAATGATGACAGTGCGCGGCTGTACTCAAAATTGCATAATTTGCGGCGGCTCGCGTGATGGATTCGAATTTTACGCCAATCGCAACAAACCGGCCTATCGTGATGCCGATCAAATCGTGGAAGACATTCGGGGATTTTTGACGTTCTCCAACGGTCCGATTTTTATAATCGGTGATTTGAATCAACAGGGAATAAAGTACGGCGAAACCATCCTGACCGGCTTAAAGAAATTGAACATTAAAAATCAGATGGTATTAGAGCTGTTCAATCCGGCTACAGAACACTTTTTTGATATGGTTGCAGATGCATTGCCACAGTTTAATTTCGAAATTTCACCGGAATCGCATGATGAAAAAGTGCGGCGTAATTCCGGAAAATTTTACACCAATGCGTCGATGGAACAAAATATTGAATGGGCGCTGGCCCGTGGCTGCCAGAAATTCGATATTTTCTTCATGATTGGATTATCCGGACAAACGGCTGAATCGGCGCTGGAAACAATCGACTATTGTGAATATCTTATCAAGAAATTTGGAAAGCGCCTGATGCCATTTACCGCACCATTGGCGCCATTTCTCGATCCTGGCAGCATTGCCTATGAAAAAACGGAAAAATTTGGATACAAAATTCTGTATAAAGGATTCGAACAGCATCGCACTGCCATGCTAAATCCGAGCTGGAAATATTTTTTGAATTATGAAACCGAATGGATGACACGCGAGCAAATTGTGAATGTAACCTATGAAGCAGGTCAGCGGCTAAATGAAGTTAAGTATCGTCATGGTGTTATCGATGTGGATACCTATGAAAAGGTAAAGGAAAAAATCACCCTGGCCAAAACATTAGTACAGCAAATCGATACAATACTGCTGAAACCCGATGAAACCGAGCGGGAAAAACAATTAGCCGCGCTCGAACTGGATGTGCGAAAACACAGTATCGATACAGTTTGCGAAGAGAACGAAATAAAATGGCCGGTGTTAAAAAGTGGCTTCAAGTTTATTAATATTGGTAAAGCAATTTTGTTTGAATGAGTGTTGATTTTGGTAAAAATTGCACAAAAGTGGAGGCATTTGTATACGCAAGACACTCACGATTCTGGAGGAAATGCTATGGGAAGCAAGGTCAAAATATGGATCCGGGAGATACGGGCTCCATTTTTTACAGGAACAATTGTCCCGATCGTTTTAGGGACAATTGTTGCGTATAATCAAACCGGCAGCATAAGTTGGTTTTATTTTGCATTAACACTGATAGGTGGGCTGGCGTTACATGCCGGCGCCAATGTTTCCAATGATTATTTCGATCACCTTTCCGACGATGATGAAATAAATAACGAGTTTGCCGCGCCGTTTACGGGTGGCAGTCGCGTGATTCAGGACGGTTTGCTGACACCGCGCGAGGTATTGATTGGTTCGATCGTAAGCTACCTGATTGCAGCAATTGTTGGTGGTTATCTGTTCATAAAGTTAGGTCCGGTTATACTAATTCTTGGAGTGATTGGCGCGGTATCCGGTTTTTTTTATACGGCGCCGCCATTTTACTTTGTCAGCCGGGGGATTGGTGAGGTTATCATTGCGCTGAATTTTGGCGTGCTAATGACGTTTGGCGCGTTTTTTGTTCAGGCACATGTATTTGCCTGGGAACCGATTATTGCATCGCTGCCAGTTGCGTTTTTAATTGCTGCTGTGCTGTATATTAATGAATTTCAGGACTACAGTGCAGACAGGGAAGTTGGCAAAAATCATTTGGTCGTCCGCATGGGCAAAGAGAAAGCCAGCCGCGGGTACATGATCATTATGATGTTAACATATTTGTCGCTCGTGCTTGGCGTGGTGACCGATGTCTTGCCGCCGTTCGCCCTGGCAGGTTTATTGACGCTGCCATTGGCGTTCAGGGCTGTTCGGGTGACATTTCAACATTTCAATGACAGCCCGGAACTGGTACCAGCAAATGTTAGCACAATCATGAATCATTTGTTTACAGGACTCCTTATTTCAATCGGATATGTACTGGACAAGTTTATATAGTTATGTGATATCGTGGGAAATAATCGGTGTGAAGGGGTTATTGTTGAGTGACAAGTTGCAGATAGCAAAAAAGGAACTTATAACAGACAATAAAAAGTGAGCGGGGTATGACATCAAATCAGGATAAAGTAATAATTCTGGAAAAAGTGGGCAGCCAAAAGAATCTGATTAAAATTCGGTTTCTCCAGGACATGCCGGCGAACCAGAGTATTACATATCTTGTGGCAGCTCTTGGGAAATGTTTTAAACACTGTTACTACAAAATCATAATTGATTTACAGCAATTGACACATATTAATGACAATTTCATTGCGACGATAGTTGAGGCCACAGCAAAAGTTCGACGCGAAAAGGGTGATATTAAAATTATTAATCTACCCGAAACTGCAAAGCGAGCAATTTCCGATTTTAATGCATATATGTTTTTATCAGTCACGACTGAAGAACAGGCCTGAAACGGTTCGAATTATTCAATTACAATTTACACTTGTCAGGACGATGATTTTGCTTTGTTGGGTTAGCCGGGTACAAAAAAATGTCCAAATGTATGTATTCGCATCCGGGATTAAGTCCCTGTCCGAAACATACTATTCATGTTGTCCGTTGCCTGAGCCTGTCCCGGCAAAACGGGGCAACATCTGTGCAAGAGTCGACTTCGACAGGCTCAGTCGACGATTGATCCTTAGCTGATGTTTTCAGATAGGCTCTAAGTGACTCGGCATCGGATTTTAAGTTTGTGATTTAATTTACACGTGAAAATATCATTATATTTCGTTCACACTGTCAATCGGTAGCTCCATGTAACACGTTACATTGAACCATAGCACTGTGAACAATTTTTTAGGCATAACCCATATGTTTATTCTAAAAGTAACAACATCCTTTTCATCCGCACACCAATTGCGCGGATATAAAGGTAATTGTGCAAATATGCATGGTCATTGTTGGAAAGTTACTGCCAGAATTAGTGTTGCTCAGTTAGATAGTATTGGTCTAGGTTATGATTTTCGTGAGATAAAGGATCGGTTAAATCGTGTTGTTGGTCAGTTCGATCATAAATTCATCAACGAAATTCCACCTTTTAATACGCTCAATCCGACATCCGAAAATCTGGCAAAGTATTTCTACGATACACTCGACGAAACAATGCCGGATAAAGTCAAGGTTGTTAGTATTGAAGTGGAAGAATCCGAAAATTGCTCTGTAATTTATGTTGAGGATTAGGAAGTGCAGGTTTGTGAAATATTTTACAGCCTGCAGGGTGAATCCGGCTATTCTGGACAGCCGTGTGTGTTTGTTCGGCTGACCGGCTGTAATATACGCTGCCAGTTTTGTGATACCACATATGCGTATGACACCGGCACGTCAATGGCAATATCCGATGTTATCAACCAGGTGCAACAGTTTGGTATTTCACTGGTGGAGATTACCGGCGGTGAGCCATTACTGCAATCGGAAACAGTTGAACTCGCTCTTCAATTAGCCGATTTAAAATACACGGTGCTCGTCGAAACAAATGGAACGTTGCCAATTAATGTGTTGAAAGCTCCGATTATACGTATCATGGATATAAAATGCCCGTGCAGCAATGAATCCGATAAAATGGACTGGCAGAATCTTGAGTATCTGCGGTCCGGAGATGAAATTAAATTTGTTGTTCAGGACCGAAATGATTTTGATTACGTTCAATCAATTATCCGGAAATATCCACAATTGAAACAATATCCGGTCCATTTGTCACCAGTTCATCATGTTCTGCCTCCTGAACAGTTAGCGGCCTGGATTCTTGAATCAAAACAGCCGGTGCGGCTACACCTGCAATTACACAAACTGCTAAATTTAAAATGATCCATATCATTGTCCGTAACACCGGATTAAATGTGATGATGAATAAAAGAGTCATTTAAACACTATCCACATGTAAACGAGTTTGTCAGTAATGAATTTACCCAAAACGATTGCCAATCAATTTCACTCTCAATTTCTCGATGCCGGCCAGCAAATCGTCCGTCGTCGCACCTACAAGAATTTTGATTTTGTCAGAAATTCATTTTGTGCCCAGTTTTCGGATCCCCGTGGTACGTATTGGTCGTATTTAAAAAAGAAAAAGGATAAGGACAGCTACATCCTGTCGTGCGACTGTAACACCTTCATGACGCATATGTCATGTCAGCACCTGGCTGCGCTGGCACAGTTAGCGTTTGAAGGCCAGCCGGCGCCGCAAACGATTTACGATAATATTGCCACCGCGTTTAATAACAGCATGTGGGCGATTCTTGCGCGCGAAAGCTACGAACTCTACAATGAGAAGAAAATTCAGATCATTGCACAACTTGAAAATGATTCTACTACAATCAAAATTCTTTGTACGACGCTCGAAGGCAATCCTATTTTTCAGTTTGAATTACCCCGATCACATTGGGGAAAATTCTGGTCGAAATTCCGGTTTTTATTAACACCGGAAAATCGTGAAAGTATCGGTCAAATATTAACGGCGGATGACAAATCGACATTTAATTCCGATATTCTGAATGTGGAAAAAACCGATTTGGAAGAGCGCATGAACATGGCTGGTTACAAATCGTGGCAGCAGAAATATGAAGAAAGTCTGTGGTATGATTTTGGGAAATTATGGTACATAGCGATTGAAGCAAAATCACTTCAATTTGAATACGACCGCTGTCATCAACGCCTGGAAATAAAAAATAAGCAACCACAATTCATGTATTGGGTTGAGAAAAAACAGGTCCCGGCGATTCTTGCTACCACTTCTAAAAGCGCGCTGTTCCGCGAATTACTAAAAATATCGGCTGAAACCGTTACATTGAACTATTCGTTGCGCATTGACCAGTCACTTGATCTTAAAATTACACCTGTATTGCTATTCCCGGACGATAACGACCCGCTACAGATTACGAATGATTATAGCGATAAAATTGCCGTGTTTGGAAAATTCCTTTATATTGAAGACATGGGCTTTTTCCCGTTCCAGCGGGTGATCACCTATTTCGACAGTAAATTGTTCGACTTTCGTGTGACTATTGTTCCCAATGAACGCATTGTCCAGGCTTTAAGCGAGTACAAAACCCCCATCAATGAAGGCAAATTTTACTATGTCAGCCCATCGCTGAAATCGGGAGCGACTGCCAACAATGTCGAAAGCGCCAATGTGGAAATTTCCCAAATCGATAACGAATGGTGTTATCTCGATGTCAATTATCAGCTCGTTAATGATACTATTCACTTTGCTGATATTTATCGATCAATCAGAGAAGGCAAGCGTTTCATGATCGGCGATAATTTCTGGCTCGATCTGGAAGGCGCTGATTTCGACTGGATTCATGATTTGGTTGATGAACAAATTGATGTTCTGGATGGCAAAATCGCGCGCATTAAGCTGAATCGGTTAAACTTTTTGCGTATGCAATGTTCGTTACCTAACAAGAATAAAGTAGAAGCAGACACATCGATGCAGGATCGGCTGCAAAATTTGCTGAATTTTAAACCTAGCGGCGATTACCCCGGCCTCGATGGCCGCAAATACACGCTGCGTGATTATCAGGCCACCGGCTATGGCTGGCTTTACTTTTTGTATGAAAGCGGGCTGTCCGGTTTGCTCTGCGATGATATGGGGCTTGGCAAAACCTATCAAAGCCTTGCTTTACTTGAAGCCGTTACCTTGCAGCAGAAGAAAGCGAAGTTTCTTGTGGTCTGTCCGACCTCGGTTATTTCGCACTGGCGTGATAAACTGCGCCAATTCAAAAAGAAAGTCAAACTCCACGTGTACCACGGTTCCGAACGCGATTTGAACGGTATTGATAATGAGCACTATTCCGTGATATTAACTTCGTACGGCATCATGCGCAACGACCTGAACGTGCTGGAGAAAATTAATTTTGAAGTGATGGTTTTCGACGAAATCCAACTTGCTAAAAACAAAACCAGCTTGACTAATGCTGCGATGAACCAACTGAACGGCCGCATTAAAGTCGGATTAACCGGCACACCGATCGAAAACGATCTGGGTGAATTAAAGGCATTATTCGATATTGTCTTGCCGAATTATCTCGGCAGTGACAAAGGCTTCAAAAAACATTATGCCGATCCGATCGAACAGCATCAAAATCGCAAACAACAGGAACGACTGCAAAAGATGATCCGTCCGTTTTTATTGCGCCGAACAAAGGAGCAGGTGCTGGAAGAATTGCCGCCCAAAACCGAAGAGGTCCGTACGTGTGAGCTATCCCCGGATCAGGTGAAGTTATACAAAGATGTCATTAAAACCCGAGCGTTGGGTTTGGTGGAGCAACTCGACGATCCCAACCTGAAAATTCCGTATATGCACATTTTTGCTGTGCTCAATTATCTCAAGCAAATCTGTAACCACCCGGCGCAATTGGACAAAGTCAAGCCTGATTATAAAGAATATCGTTCCGGCAAATGGGATTTGTTCTGCGAACTGCTTGATGAAAGTTTGGCCAGTGGTTTTAAAGTCGTCA
Source organism: Candidatus Zhuqueibacterota bacterium (assembly GCA_016931935.1). GTDB lineage: Bacteria > Zhuqueibacterota > Zhuqueibacteria > Thermofontimicrobiales > Thiofontviventaceae > Thiofontivivens. Next base: position 11,578 of record JAFGDW010000072.1, read on the forward strand.
TCTTCAGTCAGTATGTCACCATGCTGGCGTTGATCGAAAAATATTTGAAAGATCAGAACATCGAATTCGCTACGATTAAAGGCTCTACTCGCAATCGCGGCGAGATGATCGATCGCTTCAACAACGATCCCAAATGCATGGTGTTCACCGCCAGCCTGAAAGCAGCCGGACTGGGTGTGAACCTGACCGGCGGCTCAGTCGTCATTCACTACGACCGCTGGTGGAACGCCGCCCGCGAAGATCAGGCCACCGACCGTGTCCACCGTATCGGCCAAACACGGGGTGTGCAGGTGTTTAAACTCATCACTGAAGGTACGTTGGAACAGAGAATCGACCGGTTGATCTCCAAAAAGAAGCAACTTATGGAAAGCCTGATTAAAACGGATGAAGCTGGTGTGGTGAAGACGTTTGATCGGGATGAGTTGAAATCACTGTTGCGGTTTGGGGATGGGGAAGATGATGAATAGTGGCTGGAAGTTATACTTACAATGGGTATAAATTGAACATTTTGGAGTACAGCGACTGCGTCGCTGTTTGAAGTGACACAGTCACTTCACTCCATAATTGCATAAAATTGAATG
>JAFGDW010000002.1 GCA_016931935.1 Candidatus Zhuqueibacterota bacterium
ACCGTTCGTGCCGCAAACAGCGGCAGCACGCCGCTGCGAGACGGCAAGCTCAGGGCTCGATTTTAGCACATTTATGGAATACATCTTAACTTAATGACATTGATTCACTTTTCACTATAATTCATTAAATGGAACAACGAATACGATCAATATAATCTTTGAAAATATACCTTACAAGTTCACTCATTTTCTAAATTCAAGAACAAATGCAAAGTAGAAATATTTGAGAAACGGAAAATAGCGGATTAGCCGAACATCGAGTCGATCCAAATGATCCGAGAATTTGGAGATGATTGGGAAACGGGCGAGTTTCCGCAAAAATAGAAAATACTGAATGTGAGTGTTTGAGAAATATTTCCCGAAGTGGGCAATATCATTGTCTTCAAGTTGACCGCCGCCGGGTGATTCGTAGCATTTATTGGGGAATAAGCTACGTAAAAATACGAGCCAGCGGAATGGTAGCCGTGGTTCAATGAAAATAGCTTTACCGCCGGGCTTTAATACACGGGCAATCTCTTTGCCTGCCAGGTCCAGATTGAGGTGATGCAATCCCCCAATCGCCACAGCGAAATCGAACATATTATCAGCGAATTCCATTTCCTGAACCGACATGACTTGTTGATTTACCCGATCCCCAACTTCATTATAGGCGGCGTTCTGTTGTGCAATCCGAATCATTTTCGGGGAAATATCCACACCCCATACGTTGGCGCCGCGTTTTGCCAGGTTAATGGAGGTGAAGCCATACCCGCAGCAGCAGTCGAGAATATTCTTGCCTTCGATATTCTCTAAAAGGGAGTAGAAGTACTGATGGCTGAGCGGAAATTTTTCGTTGGGATCGTAGCGAAAAATGTCTTCATCAAAATGGTCGATGTATTTCTCCGCCAGTCCATCATAAAAATCTTTTTCCAGCACATCTTTTTTGGACAGATTTTCAGGATTCTTTAGTGGATTGTTGTATGAGTTCAGGATCAGCCGGGCATTTTTCCGGTAGTCCTGCAGAAATCGAGAAAGTGATGGCATGGATCAATCCGTATGTTGAGTAAGCGATGCTATCGCTTCACTAATATGAATTTCTAATTGATGATAAGAAAAATTGTAGGTGCTGTTACAGATTTTTACAAATTGCGAGCAAATCCGCTGCTTCATGTTCAATATGATTATTAATTATTTTAAATGATGTCAAATCCATCATTGTACCAGCAACTCGTTTCAGGTTACTTCCGCGTTTGAGTTGTTTCCCTAGTTTGTAAAGCGGTGTTTTTCCGAGAATCGTACGCAACAAATTTTTATTAGCGAATGTAATACCAACGATTTTAAATTCTGAAAATTTTTGACTCAACTGATCGTGAAACTCCTGATAGGTCATTTCGCTGCAATGGTAATCGTTTTTATTACGTGACTTTTGAGTCGGTAGAATGTTAGGTGTGGTGATAAATATCTGGCCGCCTGGCACAACGTGTTTTTTTACGATGTCGATGAAAGCCGAAACATCTTCAAAATGTTCAATCGCCTGAAACGTTACTGCTGCATCGAATTGACGATTCAGCGAAAGTGTCGTTGCATCCGCTTGCTGATAGCTTAAATTCGCTGCCTGATAATTACGTTTGCAATAGGAAATTGCTTCCGCGCTTTGATCAATGCCGACCACTTCCATTGCCTTCTCCGAAAGCAATTTCGAACCGTAACCGGCGCCACAACCAATATCCAGCACTGACTTCTTTTCAATAAATTGGCTCACATAGTCGTAAGCAAATCGATGCCGGGAGTATACAACACTAAGTTCGCCATTTTTTGTTGGCAGAATTCGTTCACCGGTGTCATGAATATTATCTGACGATTCCATTTTGATTGACCTTCGCATAAAGCTATTAGTGTTAAGATGATGTATTGATTGAATCGATTAATTCTGAAAAATGCGTCCATCAGTATAGTATTTCATAATGAAAATGTCAAGCTTTTTTTGATTGATTATGATCAATGTATTTTCATTGTTCCGAATATAGAATCAGCGCTAGTATCGTTTTACGAGCCCTGTCAAATGGCAATTCAATAAAAAAGTCAAAATAATGATGAACGAACTATTATTTTGACTTTCAATATGTTAGTATTGTTTTTTATTACTATTCAGCCTGCAACAAACCGTCGGCTGAGCCTGTCGAAGCCGACATAATCCCAATCTCCTGTGCGAGTGTTGCCTTCGACAGGCTCAGGCAACGGCCTGCTGAATTGTTAGGTTTTTATCAACGAAAAAAGTTTTACCATTTAATCAACACAGAACCCCAGGTAAACCCAGAACCGAACGCCACCAGTACCAAATAGTCGCCCCGTTTGATTTTGCCTTCAGTCACGGCTTCATCCATGGCAATCGGAATAGACGCTGCGGTGGTATTGCCGTATTTATGGATGTTGCTGAACACCCGATCCATCGAAAATCCAAATCGTTGGGCAACGGCTTCGGTAATGCGCTGGTTGGCCTGATGCGGGATCACGAGCTTCACTTGATCGGGGGAAACGTTGTTCGCTGCCAGGCATTCCTCAATCGCGCCACAAAATTTAACGATCGCATGCTTGAACACCTGACGGCCGTTCATGTACGGATAAATATTTGTGCTATCAACCGTAGCGTGCGTTAAGCGTTGCGGGAGTTTAATACTGCCCGGCTCTTTCAGGCACAATTCATCTGCGTACCGGCCATCGGCATGAAGATGAGTGGAGAGAATGCCGCATGTATCATCGTCACTAGGTTCAACGATAGCCGCCCCAGCGCCGTCGCCGAAAAGCACAGCGACATCACGTCCGCGTGTGCTCATGTCAAGGCCGCTTGACTGTACCTCGGCGCCAACAACCAGAATGCGCTTGTACATACCGGATTTGATGTATTGATCTGCCACTGAAAGTCCGTAAATAAACCCGGTGCATTGATTGCGGATGTCTAATGCGCCAATATTTTTGAGTCCTAATTTGGCCTGCAGGAAGCAACCGGAACCCGGGAAGATATAGTCCGGACTCAATGTGGCGAAAATGATAAATTCAATGTCTTCCGGTCCACAGTTGGCCTTGGCAAGAGCGTTTTTCGTTGCCTCGAGCGCCAGTCCGGATGCACCAATTTCAGTGTTCACATGACGCCGTTCAACAATACCTGAACGTTCACGAATCCAGGCATCGCTAGTATCCATTCGTTTTTCAAGATCAGCATTGGTAACGATATTTTCAGGAACATAGAAACCGGTACCCGTAATTCGTGATCGGATCATGGCAACCTCCCTGGTTTGTTAGCGGTCAGCAATCAGCTTACAACATTCAGCCTGAGAATAGAATGCGCATTTTTTGGAAAGAAGAGTCTATATTGTTAGAAATTGTTATTGTCTGTAAATAAACTGAACACGGCCATAAATTGAACATTAAAGTAATCCAATCCATGGTCATAATATTGGTCGCTTTTGGCCTCTGGCTATTAGCTAACGGCCAAAAGCAAACAGCATGTTAAGGATAGGCTAAACTGGCCACTCAATAAATATGTTTGAAATATGACAGCTTGAAGTATAATTCAGAAATAAAGTATGCATTTCAATATAAACAGGGGAATGATAAAAGTCAAGTTGAAATTCGGCTTGACAACTAGAAGAAATAATAGTATATTATCACTTCAAAATAAAAATGATATTGGAAAAATTGGATTAGTGTACAATTTTTCGTATCCATTCAATAATGTTAAGTTTTGTTGGCCTCGACAAGCTCAGCCAACGGAAAATCTTGTACCTTGAGCTTGTCGAAGAGTACAATTATCATGCTTTTTTGAATGGTTACAATTTTCCACTATCTGATAAATAATTTCTTCGGGGCAGGGCGAAATTCCCTGACCGGCGGTAACAGCCCGCGAGTCGTTTATACGACTGATCTGGTGAAATTCCAGGGCCGACGGTACAGTCCGGATGGTAGAAGAACAGCGGCAAAATATAGTCGCCTCCGACCCGAAGTTCATAGCTTCGGGTTTTGTGTTTATGGGGTATCTTACAGGCTCGAATTACGAATCATTTCAGGTCGGTACGAAAAATGATGAATCGCAATGTCGTTGAAATTTCACCTTTTCTTTTTACCTGTCGACACGTCTCCAAGCAATTTTTACAACTTCCGGTGTTGCAGGATATTACCTTTACAGTGCACTCCGGGGAGTTTATAAGCATCGTCGGGCCGAGTGGTTGCGGAAAAACAACGCTGCTACGGATGATTCGGGGCTTCGTCAAACCGGATGATGGTGAAATTGTTTTCAATCAGGAATTATTAAATCAACGTTCGGAGATTGGCTACATTTTTCAGGGAACGAATTTGCTGCCCTGGCGTACGGTGGCTGAAAATATTCGATTGCCGCTGGAATTGCGCCATGTTCCTGCAAGTGAAATGCAGCAAAAAATTGATACCGTCCTGGAAGTGACAGGCCTTTCTTATGCTGCCGCCAAATATCCGCACCAATTGTCCGGTGGAATGAAACAGTTGGCGGCGCTGGCAAAAGCGCTGGTGAACGATGACAAGCTGATTTTGATGGATGAACCGTTTGCATCGCTCGATCCGGCAACCCGGGAAACGATGGCGAAACGTCTGCATCATTTGTGGAAAGAGACGAACACGACCATCATCTTTGTTACCCATTTTATTGATGAAGCTGTGTTCCTGTCTGATCGCGTGATCGTGCTGTCATCGCAGCCGACAACAATTAAATATGTCGCCAACACATCGCCATGTAACGGCGGTGACTATAACAGCTATCGTTATCCGTTGTCAACGACTATTAGTGAGCTAATGGAATGGAATGGTGATATTAACACGCCTTCGCATGAAAGTTCGGGGAAAAAGGAGTTACATTTAAATGCATGGCGCGGACGCATGGGCTATTTTTTCTCGCCATTGATAGCTGTGTTACTGGTGTTAGTGTGGCATAAAATGGTGCAATTGCATGCCTATCCCGAATTTATTTTACCCGCGCCAATGACCGTATGGCACCGATTGATAGATGCAGCCTCAAATATGCTGGCATATCACATCGGTATTACAACACTTGAAGCAGTGCTGGGATTTTTAATCGGGACGTTGATCGCGGTACTGATTGGCTATCCCCTGGCGAAAATTCCATTTCTTGAAAAGATTTTTTATCCGTATATTACCGCATCACAAACAACGCCTATTATTGCCATTGCGCCGCTGCTGGCGCTGTGGTTCGGATTTGGTATTTTTAGCAAAATTGTGGTGGCGGCGCTAATTGTGTTTTTCCCGGTGCTGATCACTACAATGACCAGTCTGCGTGATGTCTCCGGTGAATTAAGCGAAATCATGAAGGATTTAAATGCTACGCGCTGGCAGACATTAACCAAGTTGGAAATTCCTGGCGCCGTGCCGTATCTGTTTGCCACCATGCGGGTGGCTATTACACTTTCGTTGGTCGGTGCGGTCGTTGGAGAGTTCGTATCATCGAACCGTGGGCTCGGCTATCTGGTGATTACATCCAAAGGCGTGCTGGATACGCCGCTGCTGTTTGTCACGATCATCAGTCTGGCGGCTGTTGGTATTACACTTTATTCAGTAATATTGATTTTGGAACGCGTATTTGTTAAATTTAAAACCGGCCGGGGCCGAAAATAGCATGTTTTTTAAAAAGCGATTAGCTTAGAAAAACAGTCTTTTTGGTGCAGAAATTATTGGCCATATTCTAATTCGACTTTGTCAGATTACTAACTTCTTAAAATCTTAATGGCTTAAATTGTAATTTAATATTCATAAAATATGCTCTTGATCAATAAAACCTAAAATTTTTTGTAGATAAAATACAAACGCAGAGATGCAGAGAATGCAGAGT
>JAFGDW010000073.1 GCA_016931935.1 Candidatus Zhuqueibacterota bacterium
ACTAGATGTGAACGCAGTTTCGTTTTATTTACTTATGTCAGCATCAGCTCATCATCGCTTTAAGCCGACGCTCTTTGTCGGCTTAAAGTGAAATAATTTGACAATTACCACTTTTCAAAGCCAAACGTATACAACAAAAGGCACGGATACGCACAGCGTTTTTTTCAATGATAGTTTGAATTAGAATTAGAAAAATTCGTTACTATTTAGCCATGCAGTCATTCCCGCTGGATTCCGCGTTTTTTGTCCCGACGCGTCGGGAGAATCTCCGTAGTAACTACGTTTAGATGAAGGAAGTTCCGGTATTTCTCATATAAAAACAGTGTGAGAAAACCGGAATGACATAGCCCTGAATAGTCACAAAAATTCTCAAAGCTTTAAATATAAGTATCTGTTCAATCCGCATCATCATGCAATTAAAACTCCACACTCACTCCAATCGAAGGCAACACGCCAATCGAACTGGAAGTGATAATTTGATCCGCCCAAAAATCATATGAAGGCCGCTGTGGTATTTTGTTGTTATAAATATTTTGAATATCCACATAGGTAATCAGTGTCCAACCAGGGAAATTCCAAAAACGATCTACTCGAACATCGAGATGATGACCTGGATCAAGGCGCCCGGTCAAGTATTCGTCTGGCAGATTCTGAATACTGCCGGGATTGACAGGATTTTCTGAAGGACGATACACTGGTGTTATTGGAACACCGGTAAAATACCGGAACTTGGCTGCAACTTCCCATTTCGAATTGAAGATATAGCCGCCGGAAAGATTAAAAATCCAGCGCTGATCGTACTGGCCAGGACTCGTTCTGCCGTTAAGCGGAACAAATTCACTCTTACCATACGAAAGACTGGCCTGACCATACAACGGAATATCAGAATACTTTTTCTGCAGCAGCAAATCCAGTCCATACGCTTTCCCTTTCCCTTTCGAAACAAGGTCAAAGTAACCGAACGATTGAAAATCATCTTCGCGGCCGCCGAAGCCGGTTCCGGTGTTATTGATTACAATGTAATCGGTGCGGCCAGGCACAATACCGGTCGGCAAATCGCTGTAACGTTTGTAGTATGTCTCAACAGCAAATCGCACATCATCACGGATGAGATAATCCCATCCGATCACGCCCATACGGTTTTGCAAGGCCTTCAAATTCTTGTTGAATGTGTTCACAACCCATACATACGATGGCGCCTGATAATAAACGCCACCGCTTAAACGTAGGTTGTGTTTATTCGTCAGTTTATATTTCAATGCCATTCTCGGCGCGATGTAGAGTCTATCATTAATGAATCCGTAGTAATCGCTGCGCAATCCCGCGTTAAGTTCTAGACTGGGATGGACAGTCCAATCCATTTCCATAAATGCAGCATATTTTTTAGCCAGTGCATCCACCTTTGTCACATTTTCAACACCAAGAAAAGTAACTGGTACGCGGTTGCCGCTGCGGTCATAAATCGTGTCCGCGAATGTGGTGGTGTTGTTATTGCTGATCAATTTCGCAGAAACACCACTGCGTAACCCGAATGATTTGCTTGCAACCCAGTAATGCTGAGCTTTCAGATAGGTTTCGCGTTCATCCGCTTCGCTGTCAAAATATTCTTTTTCGTTCTCATCCAATTGACTTAAGCGATAGCGGAACAGATTGTTACTGAGCGTTAAATCGAGATATCCACTGGAGAGTAATCGTCGGTAGTTGATTCCGGCAATCCCCTGATATTGTGTGTTGTCTAACAATCCGGCGTTGGTTACACGATTTTCCAGACTACTCATGTCACGATCAACATTATTGATGGCCGACAATCCCAGGAAGAAGAGTTTATCCTTGGGTGACAATTCATAACTGGTGATGATATTAAAATCTGTATAAATCGGGACAAATGGCAGTCCGGCCGCTTTAAAAATCAAATCAAGATAACTTTTTCGTGCAGAAAAAATAAAGTTACCTTTATCCTGAATTGGCGAGTCAAAATTGAAGCCAAACTGTGTGGCCGATACCGTCCATTTGCTTTCAAAATGTTCGGGGATGTCCTGCTTCATCGTTAATCCCAGCACAGCCGACATTTTATCGCCATAACGCGCGCCAAAGCCGCCGGTAGAAAAACTGACGTCTTCCACAAAATCAAGATTTACAAAACTCAAGCTGCCGCTGCTGTTTCCCTGAGTTCCAAAGTGATTAATGTTCGGGACCTCAATATTATTGATGATGTATAGATTTTCTGACGGCCCGCCGCCTCGTACCAACAGATCATTGCGTCCTCCGCCCGAGTTGATTGCGACACCCGGCAACGTGGAAACGGTTCGCACAACATCTTCAAAACCACCAGGGAACCGCCGAATTTCTTCACGAGATAAACCTAGCGTACTTGGTTGTACATTTTTTTCTTCGATAAAGTATCCTGCGGTCACAGTCACTTCCTGGCCTTCGATAATCGATTCTTTTAACTGCACATTAATTACAGTATGTCTCGCAGATATAACGACAACATCAGTTTTTGACAAGGATTCGAAACCAATATAATCAAATCGTAGTCGGTACGTCCCGACCGGGATATTTTCAATTTTATAATTTCCTTCAAAATCGGTGGCTGCACCGCGGTCGGTTCCCAACACCAGCACATTAACGCCAATGAGGGGCTCTTTTGTTCTGGCGTCAATCACCTTACCATTAATATTGCCAACAACCTGTGCATGACCAATTGCGCTTAGTAAAAGAACGAAAGCAATCACATGTAGTATCCATTTATTTCTCATTTTATACGCTCCTTCTTCATTTATTCAAGCAAAATCTAGTTTATAAACTCATTTCAATCCTCATTTGATTTTGAGGATTGAAATAAATCCACCAAACTATTTTCCATATTTTACTTAAAAAGCACGGTTGTCAGAATATCAACCAACAACCGTGCATAAACAAGACATTTTATCTCTTATTTCATCAATGTCATCTTACGTGTTGCCTTATATCCATCAGCTTCCAGGCGGTAGAAATACACACCTGATTCAAAATTCGCTGCATCCAAAATTACACGATGAACACCAGCAGACAGTTCCTGATTCACCAGATTCGCCATTTCCTGCCCAAGCATGTTGTAAACTTTCAAGGATACAAATGATCTAATTGGAAGCGAAAATTGTATTTCGGTCGATGGATTGAATGGATTCGGATAATTCTGGTCCAAATCGTACTCTTTAGGTACTGCCGAGATGCTTCCATCACTTATATCGGTTGTCAGTGGCGGATCCGGGAAAATAACAACAGTACCATCGGCCAACACACCAAGTAGTACCGGACCGATTCCTTTTTGATCGCCAGAATTATTGATGAAACCGGAAGCAACAACAACAGCTGAGCCGCCACCAAGACCAGCCAGCTCTACCTCAAACCATCTGACAACACTGTTGGTTACCGAATTTCGGAGATCGATTTCATAATAACCAGCGGGTACAGAAATATACTCAGAAATATCACCATAAGCAAGCCCTTCCAAAATTTTAGGGCCATTTAATACACCAACATCAACAGTTGGAGCATCTGTAATGCCATGGACGACAAAGAAATCCACATCATCACTTGTTCCGCTTTCACGTGCCATGTCATTAATAAGCAGGGTAAAGCCAGTATCTTTACCATCCGGATTTGCTTCGAATTTAGCCGGATCGAGCACGCCGTTGGCAACTGCAACGTAAGTCTTACCAGCCATGAGTGTCGCATTAAATGTAGCAATTACATCATCCGCGGACGAGCTTGTTCCTGGTGCTACGCCAATCGTAATAGGGGTATTGGCCGGGACATCGATGAATGGTGTAGCAGTCCGGAATTCAAAATCATCAAATATATCGAGCAGGGCACCATTTACATAAACGTCCACCATTTTAGCAGCAGGATCAGCCGCATTGTGAATCACTTGCAGACGAGCAGTGGTGATTGCTGGCAATTCCAATACAGTGCCATCAGCCAGCGCAGCAAAAATCCCAAAACCAGCGCCATCCTGATTTGCAGATGGTGTCAAAAATCCCGACGCGAATACAAACGCAGCGCCACCAGTCAAACCGGACAACGGAGCTGTAAATGTGGCGACTGTCACGGTACCGGAGGCGTCTTTAATATCAATCGTGTAATCTGCCGGAGGCACGGCAATATAGTCGGTGATGGCCGGATAAGGCGCATCTTCA
>JAFGDW010000074.1 GCA_016931935.1 Candidatus Zhuqueibacterota bacterium
GCATGGAGGCATGTGAAAGTTATGTGCCCTGGCATAATAAGCAAACACACAAAACATATCTTAAATCTAAGTTAGTAACTGCCAACTAATTTTCTGCCAAAAAACGGCAGAAAATTACTCGTCAGTTACTAATAATGTTTTTAAAAATTGGCGCTTCTCCAAAATTTGCTCGGTTTCCCCGCCTTCGTGGTTGTTGTACGACCAGACTTTTATCTGTTTGTCGCCGGCATAGTGATTGTAGGCGGCGTAAACGGTACGTGGCGGACAGATGTCATCCATCAGGCCGACGGAGAACAGCGCGGGCATGTGGCAGCGGGTTGCGAAGTTTATACTATCAAAATAGGAAAGCGTGTGGAACACTTGGTCCACATGCCGACGGTGGATTTTACAAAACCGCGTGATTTCCTGATAGGGATGCTTGTCGGTTATTTCGGTGGCAGTACGAAAATCGCATAAAAACGGAACATCGGGCATGATGGCGGTTAAGTTAGTCACTAGACCGCCGACTGCCAATGTAATACCGCCGCCCTGGCTGCCACCGGTGAGAATAACCTGATCGTCTTCGACGCGCGGATGGGAGCGCGCTGCTTCTACAGCACGAACGCCATCGGCAAATACTCGGCGATAATAGTAGGTGTGAGGCTGCATCACACCGCGCGTCATAAAACCCGGGAATTGCGGATTGGTGTCAACCGGCTCGGGATCGGGAGTATGACCGGCGCGCCAGTAACTGCCCTGACCACGGGTATCCATAATGAAATGGGCAAATCCGGCGTTGCTCCAGTAAAGCCAGTCTTCGGGATAACCGCGGCCACCACCATAGCCGATAAATTCAACAATGCAGGGTAATAGCGCGGTTTCAAATTTGGGAATCAGCAGCCACGCCTTAATTGGGTGTCCGCCGAACCCGTTAAATGTGACATCAAATACATCGATGTATTTCAAATCGGATTCCACAGGTTCGAACCGGGCATTTAATGGAAATGAATGGGTTTCGGCCAGCGTTTGCTGCCAGAATTCATCGAAATCCGCCGGTTCATTCCGCAGCGGCCGATATATTTGGAGTTGATCGAGTGGCAGGTCGGTGAACATATTAAATTCTCCTTAAAGAAGCGTAGTCAATTGTATTTTTATCTTTTATAATAATGAGTTCACACTAAAAAGCTCTTAACCAGGAATGACATGAATTTTCACCAATTGTTTTTATCAAACTTAATAGATTTCTATTCGCGTCAATCCGCGTAATTAGCGGTTTTTAGAATGGGCTCAATAACAAATAATATTTTGCAAAAAATGTAAGCTCCTTCCGGCACCAATTAATAAATAACAAATGCACCGAAGGATGCATCCGCCTAAGGCGTGGTAAATCTCAATATCTAATGCCAAAATTCCAAATATCCTTGTTTGTGGTTTGGTTATTTTTATTTGAGAAATTGTTTGTTATTTGTGTTTTGAAATTTGAGATTTGCGGCCTGCCGCGCTATGACATTGATTCTACCTATTCAGCCGTTCATCGAGTTCCTCAGGGGTTTTCGGCCAATCGGATTTTAACAGGCGCGACAACGCCCGGTCCGCCAGTAATTTACCATCGGTTTGGCAGGTTGGGCAGTAATTTGTTTCGTTAGCGACGTAGCGAATGCGTTGCACCTTACTGTGACATACCGGACAGGGTTTGCCATAGCGACCGTGAACTGCCATCTCCGGTTGAAAGGCAGTTACTTTTTCCGGGAAATTATCTCCCGTTTGTGTGCGCAAATGATTCGTCCATTCGAGAAGAGTCGTTTGGATTGCTTCATATAACATGGTGATCTGTTCGTCTGTGAGATTGGATGTGAGTTGAACCGGCGACAATCGTGCACGGTGCAAAATTTCATCGGAGTAGCTGCTGCCGATGCCACTGAAAATTCGTGGGTCTGTCAGCGACCGTTTTAGCGTATGATTTTCCTGTTGGAGCTGGTTACGAAAGGTGTCGAGCGAAATTGAAAGCACATCGATACCACCGGGATCGAACTGTATGATTGATTCCCTGCCAACCGTCAGGTAAAGTGATGCGCGTTTTTTCTGGGCCGCTTCTGTGAGCAGCATAGAGCCATGTCCAAAATCAAACGCTGCCAGTCCGACTTTGCCGGGAATACCACTTTTCGCACTCCGCCAGTGTAAGCGCCCACTTACCATTAAATGAAGGATGATGAAATGGTTGTCGCTCAACTCCCACACAATCCGCTTACCGATGCGTTCAAATCCCAGCACGGTTTTGCCGAAACAGGCATCAATCGGCGGAGACACCGATCGCAGCAAAAACGGGCTGCTGATTCGGATACGCTCCAGAATACGCCCTTTAAGCAGAGCGCCCATTCGTTCAATATAAACGACAATGTCCGGGTATTCTGGCATGGTAACTTATGGTTTAATTATTATTCTTCAAACGGTTATATTTCAAACGCATTTATAGTTCACTGCATATCATTTACACGCTATTAGCTGTTGGCCATTAGCTAATAGCCACGGGCCAAAAGCGACCAATACTATGATCATAGATTGGATTACTTAAATGTCCAATTTACGGCCGTGTTCAATTATAGATCGTAACAATTGCAGTCTTTGCACACGCCCGATTCACTGATACTAAAATTCATGACCAAGCGAGAAGTAGAAACGATTATGTCGGAAACTGCTGCGTCCGAAGGCCACACTCACCGGTCCAATCGGGGATGTCATCGAAAGGGCGGCGCCGATCCCCTGATTGATATCCGTGAGTTGAAAGTCAGTAGCATTGATCCAGGCAGCGCCGGCATCATATCGCAGGCTTAAAAAAAAGTCAACGGCAATACGAAATGGGAAAAAATAGCGGTACTCAAGGCTGGACAACAGAAAATGCCGGCCGATAAGTTCATCATCGTACATGCCGTAAAATGAATTCATGCCACCGATACGAAATTGCTCGGAAAACGGTGTTGTGAGATCGGATGTTCCCCAACTGAATTTGGGGTGCAATGTATTACGTTCAAGAAACGTGACGTACGATTCCAACGTCGAGTATATTTTAAAAAAGGATACCTGACTGTTCAAAAATGTTGCAGATGATAATTCATAAAAAAAGTGGTAATATTTCCCTTTGGTCGGGAATGGATACCGATCCTGCGTATCCACAATCGACCGCAGCGCAAGGGTTTGCAGCTCGAGTTTTTCGATTGGGTAGCCGATGCCGCTGATTCCGATTAAATTAGCCTGCGATAACCGGGCAATTACTGATAGATTGCCTAATCGTTGGAGTTGTTGGCCAACGGCAAGCGAAAAATTACTGCGGTGCAATCGATACTCACCAATGCGGTTTCCATTATGATACGTATAGGTTCTGTCACGCTGATGTGCAAGCGTAAGTTCTGATGTGAGATATGTCTTAAATATTCTATCCGAACGAAATTTAAGTTGGGCTGCTTTATGCCGGAGACCATACAAACCGTAAAGGGCAAGTTTGTCACCCGTCCCCAACGTATTTTCATCCACCCACTCCATAAATCCTTTTTCTTTTTGATCGAGATCATATCGACTGCTCAGCCGTAACACTGTGAAGGCTTTTTCGATCACCTTGATATGAACGATCAATCGATCGGTATTTTCAATTTCAAACCAAACATTCGTAAACAGATCTGTGCTGTGAATATTCCGGATGCCGGCAGTAGCTTTATTTATATTGAATCGATCTCCGGCTTGAAGCGGGAATTCGCGCGTGATAACATATGGTTTTGTTTGTTCATTGCCTGAAACACGAATTTCGGAAATTACGCCTTCATCAATATATATATTCAATGTATCGTTTTTCAGGATGGTATTTTTAATATGAGCGATTGAAAAACCGTGTTGACGATAGGCGTCAACAATCGCCTTCAAATCTTTCTGACTTTGGTAATAATTTATCGGTTGATTAAACGGGCTTTTTACCTGTGCTAATAATAAGGAATCAGAAAGCGCGGAATTGCCAAATAATTTTATGGTTGAAAACGGATGGTGCAGTTGTGTATGAATGATCAGCGTATCATTACTAATTGCGCCATATACATCACGATAAATGCCGATTTGATAAATTTCTTCCAGATGCAAATAAATATCCCGTTCGGACCATAGGGGAACATGAGAAACAAGCTGGATTGAATCCAGATTTATCGGGCTGGTGTACGGTGATTCTTCAACAAACCGGATCTGTTGAATGCCAAGTGGTTGATTGGGAATGTCGGGCACATGTAGATCTTCAATCATTGCAATTAGCGCTGGTAGTTTTGAAAGAGTTTCACGCCGGCCTTCAAGAATCAGGCTGTCGAGATGCAGAAAATTATCTGATGTCCGACCTTCCATGTTCATTTGAATTAGCAGGTCCGCCTTTTCGCATTGCATTTTGCTTTTTTCCTGCTGCATAATAGACGTCACCTGGTCGGCGATCTTCCAGGGATTCCGCAATACTTCCTGATCATGGAGTTGTGATATAGTATTAACAGCGACAATTATGTCAACATCTGAAGATTCTTCGACTTCATCCACCGGCAAATTATTGATCAACCCACCGTCAACAAGTAACATATTATCGCGCTGCACAGGCGAAAATAAAAGTGGAAAGGTAGCAGATGCTTTCATCGCTTCGGCGAGGTTGCCGTTGGCGATAAGTACTTTATTCCCTGTAATTAAGTCGCAAGCCAGTGCCCGAAAGGGAATTTTCAATTTATCGAAATCAGAATTTGATTGATAGGGCACCCGCATGGTGAGATCGTTCAGCATTGATGAGAATTTCTGGCCGGCAGTGAATGCCCGGGGAATAACCGGTTTGAAGTTATTCAATCGGATTTGAATAATTGGCCGATCGCGTTCTTCTTTCTGTCCAAGAAACAATGTGGATCGAGGCGGTCGGTCGATAATGATGTCGTCCCATGGAATATCATACATGATTTGTTCCAATTCCATCGCCGAATAACCGGAGGCATACAATCCGCCTACCACAGCGCCCATACTTACTCCAACAATAAAATCCACAGGAATATTATAATCTTCGAATATTTGCAGCACGCCAATTTGAGCAAGTCCGCGAGCACCACCACCGCTGAGAGCCAGTCCGATTTTGGGTCGCTTCAATTTAAAAAAAGGAGAAAAGCAATGTGGGGGGGTATCCATGCCATCGAATTGTAATGAAATTATATGCCGCTCAATTGGATATACAGGAGGGACAGATAGTAATATTAACAATAAAATAATATATACCGTACTTGTTTTCATAGCGTTAAATATATCAAATGAATGTCCGAAAAGCAAGGTGAAAATTGAATTGACTTTGTTGAATTTATTTTGTATTTTACCACATTTGTTAACTTATTAAAATTAAAGTGATTCACGAAACTGGCCTGATTGGATCGGCGCTTCCTTCAAAAATAACATCTATCTATCCATGTCTGGCTGCAAGAGTATTCCACAGACACGTCCGAAACAGTAAGCTCAATAGAAGGTTCAATATCATCTTAAGAGTTACTTTTATTGTATTGTAAACGCAAGTCGTTTATGTGATGAATAAACAGATTAATGTTCGATATATCATATTGGTTGCACTGTTTGCCGCTCTAACAGCTATTGGCGCGTTTATCAAATTACCAATACCACATGTTCCTGTGACATTACAAACACTAATCGTCCTGTTATCCGGGAGTCTGCTCGGTTGGCGACTGGGTGGCTTGAGTCAGCTTGTTTATTTGGCGGTTGGACTGGCGGGAATACCGGTCTTTACGAATGGCGGGGGACCAGGATATGTAATGCAGCCGACGTTTGGATATTTGGCGTCATATCCGTTGGTTGCCGTTACTGTCGGTGCACTATTAAGATATGTTATTCGTAAAAGCGGTAATATGGATTATTTCAAAATTCTTCTGGTACAATGCATTGGTATTATTCCAATGTTTATCATTGGCGTTAGCTGGCTTTTTGTAAGTATTCATTATTTTCTGGAAACTCCGTTTACAATAAAGCAAGCAATTTGGAGCGGATGTATTATATTTTTACCAATTGAATTTATTAAAGTTCTTATTGCAAGTTATATAACGATTCGACTGAAAACAGTCCTGTTTGTTTCCTGATATGACAGATATTATAGAACCGGGGTGGAATGAATACATAATTTAATATTCACCATTTTCCTGTTCCTTTTCAGTTTTATAAAAGTTGTATAATTCGTTTTAATACAAGTTCACGAGTAAAAATTAATCGAGAGGCTGCTATGGACAATTTTGTCATTGGAGTCGATGGGGGCGGGACAAAAACGGAAGCTGTACTGGTTACGCAAGGCGGCAATATTATTTCACGGGCGCTTGGTGGAAGTACAAATTACCAGGCAGTTGGCGGGGATAAACTAAAACGTGAAATTTTAAATATGATTGACAAGTTGTTAAAGGGAGCGAATGTTCCGCCGGCGAAAATAACAAATATCTTTTTAGGACTGGCAGGCGCTGGCCGTAAAAGCGATCAGGAAACAATTGAGCGATTATTTAAAGATACAGAATTTCAAAATAGCATTGTGGTTGATAGCGACGCGATTATTGCCCTGTCCGGTGCATTTGCGAACCAGCCGGGAATTATTTTGATTGCCGGAACCGGTGCGATTTGTTTTGGTAGAAATTCCGGCGGTCGTGTCGTACGTTCCGGTGGTTGGGGCTATTTGCTTGGCGATGAAGGCAGCGGATACTATATTGGCAGGGAAGCGATCCTTGCAGCGCTGAAAGACCTGGATGGTCGTGGCGATCGGACGTCGCTACGTAAGGAAATTGAGGTAAAATTTCAACTTCGAAATATCGATGAAATTATTCCTCGCGTTTACCAACAGAAAATTGATCGCGTAGCTATTGCCGATCTGACTCCGATGGTGTTCGATGAGGCCAAAAAAGGCGATGAAGTCGCGCAGATGATCATTAAGCAGGCAGGGAGCGAACTGGGCAAATTGGCAAAATCGGTCGCGCAAAAACTTGGTTTCAGTGATGATGCTATTAAGGTGGCGTTAATAGGCAGTCTCTTCAAACAGAAAGAAGAGCTGATCAATGAAATTGCCAAAGAATTGTATGAAATTTCATGGGATATTGAAATTCTTGACCCACAATTCGGCCCATCGATTGGTGCAGCCATTCTTGCTCTGGAAAAAGCAGAAGTGGAAATATCCGAAATGGTGTTGGCAAATTTGGCAAACACGGCGCAGATTTCAATTTCATAAATATAACTGACAATATGAAAAATTTAAAACCGATAGTTGGTATCACCATGGGGGATTATAATGGTATCGCCCCGGAAGTTATTTTAAAAGCATTGGCGCAACTCCCCCTGGATTCATATCGTTGTTTGCTGATTGGTGCGGCTTCGGTGTTTCAAACTGTAAATGAACAATTGGATCATCCGGTTGAATTCGATACAATAACAACCCTGTCACAGCTTGATGCACTTCAATCACCGATTGTCATTTATGATATATTTCCTGAATTTCAGGAGCAACCCCATTGGGGACACATTGAAAAGGCTGCAGGTACGGCGGCCGGAGTTAGTATTCAGAAAGCTGTGGAACTGGCACTCAGGGATGTTACCGAAGCAGTCGTAACAGGCCCGGTTTCCAAAGAGGCGCTCTCGCTTGCCGGCTATCATTATCCGGGACAAACGGAATTTTTAGCGGAGCTAACAGGAACAGATCATGTTGTCATGATGTTGGTAACCCGTGATTTTCGAGTGGCGCTGGCTACCACTCATTGTGCGATTCACGAAGTATCAGCAAAAATAACCCGGGAACAATTGCAGCGGTCGTTGCGTATTGTTCACAATTCATTGATTCAACAATTCGGGATTTCTGCGCCACGTATTGTCGTGACCAGTTTAAATCCGCATGGCGGTGAAAATGGTTTGTTCGGGCGTGAAGAAATTGAAATTATAGCTCCGGCTATTATTGATTTACAAAAATCGGGAATGACAGTAGAAGGACCATTCCCGGCAGATACATTGTTCGCGCGATCAGACAGATACGATGCGTATTTCGCGATGTATCATGACCAGGGACTGATTCCTTTTAAAATGAAAGCATTTGGTAAAGGTGTTAATTTTACGGCAGGATTGCCTGCCATTCGTACATCACCGGATCATGGAACCGCCTTTAATATTGCGGGTAAAAATACTGCTGATGAACATAGTATGATGGAGGCAATCACACTTGCAGTCGAGCTCATCCAAAATCGAAAAAAACGTCCCGCCCTATAGCCAGCTTGCCCGGATTTATGATTCAGTGATGGCCCATGTCAATTATCGACGATGGGCGGATTTCATTCACAGTGTTATTCAAAAATGGTGCCCAGCCGCGCAAACTGTGGTTGATGCATCGTGCGGAACCGGTACATTTTTACAAAATTTGATGAAATATAACTACCGATTGGCCGGCTTTGATTATTCGGGGCCGATGGTACGTCAGGCATTTTTAAAATCCAAACGCGGCGAACTGAACGCACCAATTTGGCAGGATGATATTCGCACGTTTGGATTGTCGAAATCAGTGGAAGTGATTGTGTGTTTATATGACAGCATAAATTATTTGATGTCTCTCAACCATATTACGGAAACGCTAACAAATGTACATCGTTCATTAACCCAAAGTGGCTTGTTTATTTTCGATATCTGTACAGAACGAAATTCCATAAAATATTTTGATAATTTTATCGACCGTGACAGCGGTCCTGGTTATAATTATGTCCGAAAAAGCAGCTTCGATCGAAGCCAGCGAATTCACAGCAATGTTTTTCATATTAATTTTCAGGATGAAGAAACAGTCTTTGTGGAGCAGCATGAACAACGCATTTATTTTCTTGAAGAGCTGTACAATATTATAAATCCGGCTCAGTATACGCTGGTTGCCGCGCTGGATGGATTTTCGTTCCGCCGATCTTCGGAACGATCATTGCGTGCACATTTTGTACTGCAAAAGGTGAATTAAATGGTTCAAATACATAATGCAAGTTTCAGATATAGCGGTGGTGAAGGTCTGGAACTGGTCAATTTTAATGTTGATCCCGGAGAATTTATTTTTCTGACAGGTGATTCCGGCGCAGGGAAAAGCACAATTTTAAAGCTTATTTATATGGATATCTTTCCGCAAACCGGTCATGTAATCGTCAATAACTACAATTCCCTGAATATCAAGAAACGGGAAATTCCCTTTCTTCGTAGAAAACTGGGCATTGTTTTTCAGGATTTTAAACTGCTACATGACCGGGATGTATTTGCGAATGTGGCATTCGCCCTGGAAGTAACCGGCACACGAAAACGTGATATAAAACGAAAAGTGCTGCGTGTTCTTGCCGAAGTCGGCCTGAACCATAAGCGAAATAAAATGCCTCGACAATTATCCGGCGGTGAACAACAGCGTGTGGTGATTGCACGCGCATTGGTCAACGAGCCATTTATCCTGCTCGCCGATGAACCGACCGGAAATTTAGACCCTACCGCAACGGCTGAGGTGATGGGATTATTGGAACGGATCAATGTACGCGGCACCGCTGTTTTAATGGCAACGCATAACATTCAACTGATACAAAGTCAGAACAGACGCATTGTTACAATTGAAAAAGGAATTGTGAAATAACATGTTCTACAGTATAAGGGAAGGTTTCGCCGGCCTGATACGCGCCAAGGTTGCCAGTACAATAACAATTACAGTGATTAGTCTTTCTCTGGTGTTGGTGGGTTTTTTTCTTATTTTTATTTTTAACGCTACCCGTCTGGTCGATACCATTCAGAATCGTATCGAGCTGGAAGTCTTTATCGATAATTCGTTTACACCCGAACAAACCGAAGTCCTGAGAAACTCAATTAATTATATGGCTGGTGTCCTTCAGGTGACGTATGTATCCAAAGAACAGGCGATGGAAATTTATAAAAAATTCTTCAATGAAGACGATTTTGAAATTTTAGATGAAAATCCTTTACCGGCATCGTTCCAGATCAAGTTAATAAAAGAATACCGAAATAGTAAAATGGCAAATCAAATCATCCAGCAGATTGCGCAGTTGGATGGCGTGGATGATATTGAATTTCGCAACGATATTCTGGTCACAATCGAAAAGTACATGGATTATTTGATGATTGGTATTTTAACAGCCGGTAATTTATTGCTAATCGGGGCGGTTGCATTGGTGTCCAACACTATCAAATTGGTAATTCTGTCACGCATACGAATCATAGAAACCATGCGTCTTGTCGGGGCCACAAAGGGGTTCATTCGTCGACCGTTTATCTTTGAAGGAATTTTTCAGGGGGTATTTGGGGCAATTCTTTCGATATTGTTTTTTTATATTACTGTAAAAATTATCGATGTTGAAATTCCTGGCATTATTGTTGTAAACAGCTACATCTATCTTATGTTATTCGGATTGGGTCTGTTTTTAGGGGCAATTGGCAGTATTCTGGCAATGCAAAGATTTCTAAAATTCTAAGATAATTTTCTTGACAAAGGTTTTAAAAATTATTATCTTCAATAACTAATCCTATTTAGCTAAGATTACATTTTTTGTAGTTTTTGTATGAAACGATTTTCAGATTTGTTATAGAATTTCAATGTGGGATGAAGATGCGTTTGGATTTTAAAGGAAGCCGAACGCATTTTATTGTAATCTGTAACGTGATTTTTTGGAAATGCTATGAATCCTGAACTAACACAACGTGAAAATATTATTCTTCAATCCATTGTGCAGACATTTATTGCGAAAGCCTCGCCGGTGGGTTCCCGATACATTTCTAAGGAATTTCAGTACGGATTAAGCTCGGCAACAATCCGTAATGTCATGATGGACCTTGAAGACAAAGGTTATATTACTCAGCCACATACATCTGCTGGCCGCGTTCCGACAACGATCGGGTATCGTTACTATGTAAATGGCCTGATGGAAATTGAAGAGTTGACACAAATCGAACGGCAGGCAATTCGTAAATACCTGAGTGATGTTGATAAAACAGATGTTGAGACAATTCTGGAAAAAGCGAGCAAAGCGCTTTGCAAGATCTCGAATTTGCTGGGTGTTGTATTATCACCCCGCATATTGAAAGGGAGATTTAAAAAGCTTGAGCTTGTTAAGGTTAATGACAACGTGCTCATGGTAATTATATCCATTGATTCCGGACTTGTTAAAACAATTACGCTCGAAGTTAAGTCTGATATTTCCCGCGATAAGCTGGATGACACCACACGAATTCTCAATGAACGATTGTCGGGCTTGACGTTAAAAGAAATTCGCGATACTATCGATGTCAGGATGCAGGATGTATCCACAGGCGATTCCGATTTGCTTAAACAATTTGTAAAATCTGCGGATCGACTTTTTATTGTGGATAACGACAGTCTGTATATGAGTGGCGCGCAAAATATTTTAACTCAGCCTGAATTTTTACAGGTCGATAAGATGCAGCACATTCTTGAGCTTATTGACAATAAGCAGGAGCTTGTTTATATTCTCAATGAATATGATGATGATGAATATGTTATTATTTCGATCGGGAATGAAAACCAGTCACAAGTGCTGCATGATTGCAGTTTGGTGACAAATAACTATAAAATTGGAAGTGTAACAGGTACAGTGGGTGTAATTGGTCCCACTCGAATGCAATATTCAAAATTAATTCCACTCGTGGAATTTATCACTGAAGAGCTCAATAACCTGTTCAATAAATAGCGGAGGAGAGTAAGCATTGGTGGCTGAACAGGATGTTAAAACTGCTGAGTTAAATCAGAAAAGTAAACAAAAGAAGTCCAATAATAAAACAGGCGCTGCAAAACGTAGAAATTATAAACAGGAATTGCAGGAAGCAACGAAGGAACTCGAGGCGCTTAAAGATCAGCATCTTCGAACGCGTGCTGAATTTGAAAATTACAAAAAGCGCCGGGATAAGGAAGTCGCATCTTTTATGCAGAATGCGAATAGCCAGCTCCTGGAGTCTCTTTTGCCAATTCTCGATGATTTTGACCGATCTTTTGAAGCACAGATGGACGACGAAGAACGTAACGATCCATTTTTTCAGGGGATTGAATTGATGTATCAAAAGTTTAAGGGTATTTTGACGACTGCGGGAGTCGAAGCGATTGAATGCGTGGGCAAGCCTTTTGATCCGGAATTTCATGAAGCGTTAATGCAAATGGAAAGCAAACAGCATCCTGCAAATACCGTATTGAATGAAGTTGTCAAGGGATATAAGCTCAGAGATAAAGTTCTGCGATATGCTAAAGTGGTTGTGAGCAAGTAGGGATTGGAGTATGTGCTATCGATGAAAAGAGATTATTACGAAGTGCTCGGTATCTCACGAGATGCGAATGATAATGAAATAAAGAAAGCCTACCGCAAGCTTGCAATGGAATTTCACCCGGATCGGAATCCGGGAAATAAAGAAGCGGAAGAGAAGTTTAAAGAAGCTTCGGAAGCGTATGAAGTTTTAAAGGATGCACAAAAACGACAGCGATATGATCGTTTTGGGCACCAGGATGCTGGCGCCGGTCATGGGGGATTCTCCGGCGGTTTTGATTTTGATTTAAGCGATGCGTTACGTACGTTCATGTCTGAAGGTTTTTTTGGCGATTTTTTTGGCGGATCATCACGCAGTCGGGGGCCGAGACAGCAACGTGGGGCCGATTTGCAATTACGTTTAAAACTGACGTTGGAAGAAATTGCCACTGGTGTTGAAAAAAAACTGAAATTAAAACGATATGTACGTTGCGATGAGTGCGATGGTTCGGGTGCACAACGCGGAACGTCTACGATAACATGTCCGTATTGCAAAGGCGCGGGCGAAATTCGTCAGGCATCACGATCGATATTTGGACAATTTGTAAATATCACCACATGTTCTCATTGCGGTGGCCAGGGTCAGATTGTGGCCGAACCGTGTGTTGTTTGTAATGGTGACGGACGTGTAAAGGGCGAACGTTCAATTAATGTAAAAATTCCTGCCGGTGTCACAACCGGTAATTATATTTCTCTGGAAGGTGAAGGACACGCCGGACCAAAAGGCGGACCAACCGGAGATGCGATTATTTTGATAGAAGAGCAAGAACACGACCTATTTGAACGCCATGGCGATGATATTCTTTATCATCTCTATGTCAATTTTAGCCAGGTTGCGCTCGGCGATCAGGTCGATGTGCCGACGCTAACAAATAAAGCCAAGCTTACGATTCCTCCAGGTACACAATCCGGTAAAATTCTCCGGATGAAGGGTAAAGGAATCCCCCATTTGAACGGCTATCATGTGGGTGATCAGTTAGTTAGTGTACATGTTTGGACGCCATCCAAACTATCGGAAAAAGAAAAGAAATTGTTACAAGAATTGGCAGTCTGTGAAGGTCTCCAGCCACCAAAGGGAGATAAAAGCTTTTTTCAAAAAGTGAAAGATGCATTTATTTAATCCATGGGCGGTTTTTCAAAATCGGAATATGTCATATTCATTGGTTTGATTTGTTTGTTTCTGGCTGGTACGTTGAATGAAAAGTATCATCCTTTCAAACATCAGCGTGCTATCGATGAAGTACAACAAGCCAAGCTTATCGCTTTCGAACAAACACTGTTGAGCAGCCGTTACCGAAAGCCAAATGTAAAACCAGTGCCAATCGATACAGCGATCAAAATAATCGACATAAATGATGCACAACTTGAAGACTGGGAACAATTGCCTAAAATTGGGCCGGTTCTGGCGCAACGAATTCTTGATTTTCGAGGCACCAATGGTGCTTTTAAAAGCATTGAACAGCTAATTGAAGTAAACGGAATAGGGCAAAAAAAGTTAGATGCGATTCGACCATACTTAGTTATCATACATAAATAAATAGATTTAATTAGGAGGGAAAATGGCAACTGATAAGGCCAAGGGATCAATCTTGCTTGAAATTTCAATTGTAGTGCTAGCCGCTGCGTTAATTGCAACGATTTTATACCCAAAGATGGTCTGGCAAGAGGCAGAAAAAGATACACAAACCTGTCGCGCAAATATGGATCGAATTCTGAAGGCGGAATTGGTCTATATGACATATCACAATACGTATGAAGACACACTGGATAAAGCATTTTCATTTATTGAGAATGATACGACCGGTGAAATCATTATGAGTTATGTCAATACAGATACTGTACTGGCAAAACAATTGCTTGCTTCATTGACCAGCAAGTATAAAGATGCAGATGATATCATTCAAAATCATTTGGCGGATACACTGCTGTTTACCGTTTTGGAAACGACAAAATATGATTCTAACCTTGCCAAAGTAATTTTAAGGCGTTACGATGCAATTCCACCAATGGCTGATTCTCTGCAATTGTTAAGGGGATTGGACAGCAGTTCTGTCTGGATGTTCAAAAAACTTTCCGAAGAATTTAGTGGTTTACAGCTTATAACGCCCCTTCGCGAGGACGATTCATTGAAACTTGTAATGCAGCGTTATGATCCGGAAATCCCTGTAGGAGCATTGGTCGATACGCTTTATAAAAATCCTGTTTGGGCTGCTTCCGTTGACAGTGCGGTAAACGCTACGTTGGCATCGATTCATAATTGTCCGACTACCGGTGAAACTTATAAAATTTCAGTGGACGATACAACAGTAATTAAAAAGATTAGCATTTATTGTCCACTCGATTCAACGGATATCGAAGCGGCGAAAAAAGATTTTATAAAATATCATCTGGGACATTTGCGTTTACATAATCATGGCGCGATTGTTGAAGGTGAAAAAAATTGGCTACAATAAACACAGATTTTGACGACGTGATCATTAGTGGGTAGGGATAGCGAATGACTGATACAAATGTCGATACCCTGGTTGGTATTGTCCTGAAAAATGAGAATATGAAAATTGTGGAAATTGAGTCGAGTGGGGGAGACCAATTCCGCATCAACAAAATAACAGAAGAAAAGTTAGATATTCCATTTGTAGCAGAAACAATAAAAGATGGAAGTTATGTTTCTGATTTTGCAGACAAAATTGCAAATGTTCTGGACAAACACGGATTTAGTACCGAGCATGCAATACTAACAGTACCTAATGACATGCTTGTCATTAAGAAGTATCCGTATGATAATGATTTTAGTGATGAAGAAATAATCGATCAGGTGGATTGGGAAGTAAAACAATTTTCCTATTCACCTGATGATGAATATGTAATAGATTTTGGAAAACTAACGCACTCCCGGGCCACTGAACATAATGAACTGGTAGTTGTAGCCGTTCGTAAAGCAGTGGTCGGATTTATTAAAGAAGTATTCACACGCGCCAATGTAAAACTCCGTGTTGTGGATGCAGAAGTATTTGCCGCCATTCGAGCCATTAACAAAAATTATGAAGCTCGTGATGGAGATGTTACAGCCCTAATCAATATCGAGCAACAGGGGATTCAATTCATTATCATCGATAGTGGTGAATTCTTTACGTCCTATCAAATCCCCCTCCAATTTAAACCAGATGACCCGGAGAATTCAAAGACAGAAACGATTATCAAGATGACCTCAAAGGAGCTCAAACGTATCATCATCGACCATAAGTTGGGAGAAAAAATTGAAGATCTGAGCCGTATTTTCCTTTTTGGAGATCTTGTACTTGATCCTGTGTTAGAAACGTTGCAGAATTCGTACAATGTACGCATTGACAGGGCGAATCCTTTTCGACGATTACGATTTGCGCCGAACGTAAGTGTGGACGAATATATTTGGTCCCGGCCTGAGACATTTACGATTTGTGTGGGGTGTGCGCTGAGATAAAATTGACTTTCAATTTGGAATCAGCCCTAGCATAGGAGGTGCCATGGTAGATATTAATTTATTGGGTGACGAAAAACCAGATCAAGATAGTACAGAAAGTAGTGAAGGTTATACTGATTCGTATGGTCCGGACACCAATGATGATCTTGGTCCCAGTCAGGATTATGGGGATGCCGATCTCGATGAAACACTTTATGGAGCATACACTCAAACAAGCTCCAAAAAAGCGGTTTTTATTGGGACAGGTATTATTGTTGTTGCTGCTATTGCAGTTGGCGCATATTATTTTCTTGTCATGAAAAAGGGAAAGCCAGCAGCAAAACCACCTGTTGTTACTGAGCAACCGCAAACTCAGCCACAGCAAACACCGCAACAGGCGCAGCAACCGGCGATAACGCAACAAGCGCCTCAGCAACAACAACAAACCCCGCAGACATCAACTAATGTGTCTCAACCGGCAACTCAAACACCGCCTCCGCCACCACCGGTCGCGGATAATGTGCCACCACACATTAGAAGTATTGTTGTTTCGAATCAGCAGGGCGTGCGGACGATTGAGGCGATCCTGTCAACGATTCCCCAAAATGTCAAAGCAACACTCATTCAGTATCGCGATGGTGATTTCCTGATAGATGTGCACGGAAGTTCTTCTTCCAATTTGGGGGCGATGAATAGTCGGTTTCAACAGAGTATCCCTAATGGCAGCGTCAAAATGGTATCCCAGGAGAGTCGGCAATTACAAGGCCGCGAGTATCAACAGGCACTATTCCAGGGGAGTATCAGTTCAGGAGCTTCCGGACGAATATCAGCACCCAGTTTTGTGTCGGTCGATCAAGTCCGTTCTGCTTTTAAAAGTTCTTGCTCACAGGTTGGGTTAAGCTTAAAAGAATTTGATGTCAAACGGGAGATCAGTACATCTCAATTTGTGAAAACACCAATTCTATTCAAAGCAATCGGGACAAAAGATGCGGCGCTTAATTTCCTGAATGCGATAATTCAACAAAACATGAATGTGAATTTGGCAAAAATTGTATTTACAACCCCTGTACGTGATCTAAATGATCAGAGCGTTAACCTTATTCTTAATTTGGAAATATATCAACCGACACTTTAGGTTTTTCGGGAGCAGGAAACGCTGGTATGAGGGTCATTGCAGGCGAGCATAGAGGGCGACGTTTAATAGTACCGAAAGGATTAGATGTCCGCCCGACGGCTGACCGGGTAAAACAGTTTATATTTGACGTTCTTTCGGGTGAGATAGAAGGTGCTGATGTGCTGGATTTATTCGCCGGTACCGGAAATCTTGGAATTGAAGCACTAAGCCGGGGAGCTGCCCACGCGACCTTTGTCGATCAAAATACGATTGCTGCCAAAACAATCACGCAAAATATTGAATTATTGGGTTTGGAAACACGATCAACGCTGATAAAAAGGGATGTAATATCCGTAATAAAGCACTCTGATTTTCCACCCTTCACATTCAATCTCATTTTTGCTGATCCGCCTTACGATTATGAAAATCATAGGATGCTTTTAATGGAGATAGCAGAAAAGAAACTTCTGCATCCGGAAGGGTGGCTTATTCTGGAACATCCGACATCCATGTCGTTGAATGGTACTTTTGAAAGATTAGCCGTCAGTCGGGTACGAAAATTGGGCAATACTAGTATTTCAATGTTTAAAAATGATAATGTGAATGATTACGAATAAAATTGGCATATATCCGGGCACGTTTGATCCGATTACCAATGGCCATGTCGATATTATTGAACGGTCGGTTATGTTATTTGAAAAGGTGATTGTTGCAGTCACAAATAATCCCAAAAAATCCCCGTTATTTACGGTTGATGAACGTGTTGATATGATACGTACAGTTGTGCAAGGCATGAAAAATATTGAGGTAGAAAGTTTTAATGAATTGCTTGTAAATTACGCACTGAAACGAAATGCAACTGCCATTATTCGTGGATTGCGCGCGACCTCGGATTTTGAATATGAATTTCAAATGGCGCTTGTTAATAGAAAACTGGCAAGCAATTTGCTCACTGTTTTTTTAATGCCCAACGAGAAGTATACATATCTCAATTCAACAATTGTTAAAGAATTGGGTCGTCTTGATGGCGACATAGCTGATTTTGTACCGAAGGAAATCCATAGTCGAATAATATCAAAATTAGATAAGCGCTAAAGTGGTGATCAGTTATTCCGATAAGGTGACTATAGCGTTAAATGGAAAAGTAGTTTTGGAGTGAAAAATGGAAGCAGTGGGATTAAATTCTGAAGTATTAGCGGGTGGAAAAAAATTTCACATTCAAACCAATATCGTTGAACCAGGGAATAAAATTATTTCCAATGTTTTTGATAAAGGCCGTGTTATCATTAAAAAGGAATCCCTGATTAATGGTGAAACAGATGATGAAATCAAAGACTTGGTTCAATCACTCCATAAAGATGTAACCTCCGAATTGCAACTGCTGTTTTACATTTCCGAAAAGGTACAGACAATTAAACATGCAGCCTCCAATAATAAATTGGGAATAGTTTTTTCAAACCGACAATTGTATGACGAAGCAATAAAAGAGTTTAAAAAAGCAATCGAACTGGATGATGGTTTTACGGAAGCATATAAAAATTTGGGAGAAGTTTATCTTAAAAATAAGCAGTACGATGAAGCACTGGCAACTCTAACAGACGGACTTGCCAAGCAATCGGATTTTCCTGATTTGCACAATTCATTAGGTATGGTCTATCTTGAACAGGGCCAGTATGTAGAAGCGATCGCGGCATTTAATGCTGCGTTGGCAAAAAACTCCTACTTTACCAAATCGCATTTAAATTTGAGTGTAACATTACTCAAAAGTATTATGAACGACATCGACGAGGATGAATTACCGTCGTTCGATAAGCGCCGTGAAATGGCAATCTCCCACATTCAAATTGTAGAAAATTTCATAGATTCCGATAAATTGATTGAAGCATATCAGCACTTTGATGATGATGATTTGGAGAAAACAGTGGAGGTTCTCCAGGAAGTTAACAGGGAAAATTATACAACGTTAGGTACTGATATTGAAAATGAATTTTATTTAAAATTCATGTTTGGTGGTAAGGGAAAAGATGATGCCTTCATCCAGGAGCATATACTGAAATTAAAGGAACTGATTAATAAATATCCCAAGTACGCGGATTTGCGGAATAATTTGGGAATTGCATATTTGATTCAGTGTCGGAATTTATTCCTGAACGCACTTGAAGAATTTCGTCAGGCGCTTAAAATAAATCCCGGCTTTAAAAAAGCAGAAAAAAACCTCAAATTGGCTGAAAACGATGGTAAAGGTTTTTTAATTTTACTGCGCGCCATTTTAAAATAACGGCCCCATTAAATTTTAGCTTTGCGAAGGTTGATGTTCCTCATTATCTCTCCTTATCCTTCGATAATTTTTATTCTTCATTCTTGATATTGCATGATGCTCTTGGTATAGTTTTTGCAAAGAGCTAATGCACATTCCTTTTATTCCAAATAACTTAACTTTTGGAGTTCTAATTATGTATCTATTTGAAACATGGCGTAGAAATAATACAAAGCCCATGTTTTTGGCTGGGTTACTATGGCTGATTTTCACACAATTCGGTTATGCACTGCCACCGGATACGGTTCAGATCACGCCAGAATCCACTGAGGCGGGGCAGTCTTCCATATATCAAATTCAATTTTCGCTGGAACAGGAAATTTTGCCCAATGCAGCAATTATAGTAAATTTTCCGGCAGCGTTCGATCTTTCGGGCGTGCTAATTGCCGGCTCTGCAACTATCAATGGCGGATTTCAGGTGACAGTGAATGGAACTACAGTAACCATAAAACGATCTGGGCTTGGGAAAACAATTAAAGCGAACCAAAAAGTTGATGTTCGGTTTGCTAATGTCAAAAATCCGACAACGCCTGCGGCGAGTTATGCAGTTCAGGTTCAGGTGCAAAATGGTAATAACGTAAAGATTGTTGATAAGACCCAAGCTGTAAGAATTGATCAGAAGCAATAAAGAGCATTGGTCGTGACCATCTTCATATATTCAATAAATCACTGAATCCTTTCGGATACGGCCGTTTATTTGGATAGTATAGAATTTGGATTGCTTGCCGGATGCAAGTAAGTCATTTATGGAGCCGGGTAACCAATACTGAATTAAATTTCGTTCGGGTTTTGGTTGCTTGAATGGGGGCTTCGGCAGAAAAACTGCGAACTGACTATGTCTACGCGTTCGGAATCGAATCAAATCAACGATTTGGTATAGCAGAATTTTAACGCTATTTGACTGAATTGAAAATTCGTTCGACTACAGGGCACAATACAACAAGAGAAGGCAACAATGGGATACATGCGTCGATGTCTAATGTGGGCAACATTTACTTTGCTCACATTCGGTCAATATGAATATTTGTTTGCTCAACCCGGTTCCTTGACATCAATTTCCGTAAGTTTGGGGGATAACGCCGCCGGAGTCGGTACAATTTATACGATAAATTTTACGACTTCCGCGTTGGGTAACGGAATAGATACTGGTATCCCCATAAATGGCCGAATCCGCCTGACATTTCCCAGTGGATTCAGCGCTAACAGCGGCACAATTGCTGCATCGATTAACGGGAGTATTGATGGCGGCTTCACAACAAATCTGGTTGGCGGAAATCCTCGTATAATTGATATTATCCGGGATGGAACCGGAACGGCTGTGGCTGCCAGTCAGGCAGTTTCGATAAGTGTAGCTAACGTGGCTAACAGTACGACTTCCGGAAGTACATATACCATAACTATTGCTACGAAAAATGGCGCAGGAACTGATGTTGATACTGGTACAACTCCTACTTTTTCCATAACTGTTGGTTCATTGACATCTATAAAAATTCGCAACCAGACCGGAGGTGGCGGCAGTGAAGTTGGTACGCTCAGTTTGACAACGGATGTTGATAATACGATATTGTATGCAGCCGGCTACGATGCTTATGGGAATTTCCATAGCAATGTGAGCGTCGCCTGGACGGTGAATGGTGGTATTGGTAGTGTATCTCCGGTAAGCGGTACTTCTACGACGCTAACTCTGAATAAAACCGGATTGGGAAATGTTGAAGCCAACGATGGTAATGGTCACTCTGATGGAACCGGTACTATTACGGTTACAGCTGGTGCTTTGGCTTCAGTAAAAGTTGTCGAAGGCACATCTGGTGATGGAACGGCTTATGGCAATCACAGCATGACTACGGATGGGACAATCACCTTACATGCTGCTGGTTATGATGCGGACAATAATTATCAGGGCGATGCATCGGTCATATGGTCAATTACAGGAAATAGCATCGGTAGTGTTTCACCATCTTCCGGTACATCCACCGTGTTTGATGCAACTGCAGCGGGAACCGGCCGTGTTCGTGCGACCCATGCATCGGTGGGCAATGACGAAACCGGTGACATTGTGGTCTCTGTTGGTGCGCTTAATTACATTCGAATCAATGATGTTTCAGGAAGTGGCGGCAGTGAAATTGGCGATGTGACTCGCAATGCAGATCAAACCCTGACATTGTATGCGTCTTCATACGATGCAGATGATAATTATCGTGGCGCAATATCTGTCAATTGGGCGGTTACCGGTGGGATTGGTGATTTGACATCCAGTGCTGGGAATTTTACGACGTTCCAGGCAAACACAGTTGGGACAGGGACAATTACCGCGAACGATGGCAGCGGTCATACCGATGCTACCGGAGCGATTACGGTGACCACCGGGGCGTTGAGTGAAATTCTCATCGTTGAAGGTGCTTCTGGGAATGGCGCTGAATTTGGCACGCGCACTATTACTACGGATCAAACAATCACGTTTCATGCTGCCGGATACGACGCAGATGGAAATTATCGAAGTGATGAACCGGCGACATGGTCGGTAACAGGATCGGCAATCGGAACGGTTAGTCCGTCCGGTGGAGTTTCAACGGTGTTTAGCGCAACTACGTTGGGTACCGGACAAGTTCGGGCAACGCATGCATCGGTTGGCGTTGACAATACAGGTAACATTACCGTGACCGCCGGTGCAGTCAGTTATATTCGGATTGTTGGCGGCATAAGTGGGGATGGTGCGGAATATACGACAAATACCATTCAGTCCGGACAAAGCTTTCAAGTTCATGCGGTCGGTTATGATTCGGATGATAATTATGCCGGTAATCAAACGGTTAACTGGTCGGTTGTCGGGGGAATTGGGAATGTCAGTCCATCGAGTAACAGTGTTGCAACAACATTTACTGGTGTGACGATTGGCACCGGCTATATTAAAGCAACACATTCAACGGCAGGATATGATTACACGGACGATATTACCGTTCAACCAGGCGCGCTGCACCATATCAGGATTCGTAATGAACCTAACGGTGGTGGGATTGAGATTGGGAATGTCACTCTTTTTAAGAATCAATCGCTGGTCATGTATGCTGCGGGTTACGATGCAAACAATAATTATATTGCTGAACAAACTGCTGTGTGGGATACAACGAAACTTTTATCCGGCACAAAATCAACGTTGGATCGTCCGGCAGATCGCAATGGCGAAGCGTTGGTTTTCATCCCGTTGACCGCCGGAACAAACGGGCGCTTTATCGCGGATGCCGGCAGTGGTATGACGGATGTGACCGGGACAGTGACAATTTCCAATAATGTCAGTTACGTTAAAATTAATAATGCACCCGGTAGCAGTGGCGAGGAAGTCGGCAACTTGACATTGGCGGCTGATGATTCTGTTACATTGTACGCGGCTGCTTACGATCAAAACGGCAGTTACCTTGATACAGTATCGGTTACGTGGTCGGGCACCACACTCGATGGACCAATTTCCAAAACCGGCGCATCGTTGACATTTGCTCCGATAACGGCACCGGATGCAGTACAAATAACAGCGGATCATACAACTGCCACGGATGATGTTACTGGAACGATTTCCGTTGTACCGGGCAAGCCGGCGTCGCAGTTTAAGTTAATTCCGACGGTCACCGAATTGTCAGCCAATGGCACGGATAACACGGCAGTCACATCGGATGTGATAACAGACTCGGATGGAAATACAATTGTAGCAGGGAAAATGTTTACAGTGTCAGTAACGCCCAAAAATATGGGGATAACGTTCACTCCGGCTGATGCATCGGCATCGATACCTGGTCATCAGGTGGTGTCGAATGCCAGCGGAAAGATACCGTTCACATTTCATGCCGGAACGAAAGGTGGAACAGCATTCCTTTCAGCACGAAGCGCCGAAGGTGGTACAGCCCAGGGCGATACTGTGTTGACATTGTCAGCTATCCGAATTATTTCAGTGACAAGTATACGTAGCAAAGTCAGCAAAGGCCAAGATCAGGTTCAGGTGAATATGCTGGTGGAAAATATTGGGCCGCAGCAGGTTCAAACACCAGCCGCCACGTTAAAATTCCTCGGACCGGGTAATGTAAAACGATCCCAATATTACAGCGCCACGCTGGATAATCCGATTGGGAATCTCGATGTCGGTCAGCACCTGATTTCATTTCATGTGGATGTTGCTCTAACAGCGCCAGCGGAATTACTATCCATTGATGGCACTATCAGCGGCTTGGCCGATGGCGCCATTGCTGTACAGGATACGGCCGCCGACCAACGAGCACAGTGGACGGTGCAACGGCCACCGCAGTTGTCGATTCTGAGTATCACCGCGCCAAAGGATACGGTAGAACGCGGAAATACTGCCTCTGTATATATGACAGTTCAGAATACTGGTGATGCCCATGCTGTCATTAATGCGGACAGCATTCGATTTTTTATGAATGAAACACCGTTTACGAATATTACACGACAATACAGTCAGACCGGACATCCGGCAAATCCGGATACTATTTTTGCCGCCGCGCCTGCAGTTCAATTGACGTATTCAGTCACCGTTGGCGCAAATGCCGCAGAGGGCAGTGTAAAACTTGATGGACGGATGATCGTGCGTGATGCCAATTCCGATTCATTAGTTCAGGATTCCACATCGTCCGCGACCGATGTCTGGTACGTGAAAAAGAAGGGTGAACTTTCAGTGGTTGACTTTTACCCATCACAGCAGTATATTACCTTTGGTCAAACCACGCCCTGGCGCGTAACTATGCGGGTGCAAAATAATTTTGATACAACATCCGTAACTTTGGATAGCGCCCGATTGGCTTTTTTTGCCGGTACGGCGGATATTACACCCGAATATTCGGTTATTTATCCGACTAAGTTTGTGGAATCGGATAATGATACGCTGTTTGCCGATTCTACTGAAACATTGATCTTTGACATTGATACAACCGGTATCACCACTGGTTATATTCGTATTGTCGGAACCGCCTATTTAAGCGATGTGGCGCATACACAGTTGATTGCCTCCGGCGAAGATCAGGTAATTGTACAATCACCATCAGATTTGTTAATCACTCAGGTTATTCCGACACAATCGCAGGTGACTGTCGGACAGACGAAGGATTGGAAGGTGAAAGCAGTTGTTCGCAATGCAGGCAGCAGTAGTATTGTGCTGGATTTTGCATCCGATTCGACCCGAGTTCGGTTTGCTCCGCACAATGATTTCGCAGTCATTGCGCCGACACGATTAAAATTATCCGGCGACAGTCTGTTGGTGAGTAACGCCATCGATACAGTTATTTTTACAATCGATAGTACAGGTTTGAATGCTGGTGAGCATACGGTAGATGTTAAATTGGCATATGCCGATATTAATGCGATGGCAGATACCAAATATCAGTCGGATAATGAACACAAAATAAAAGTCGAAACGCCGCCAAATATTCGTATCGCAAGCGTAACCAATATAGCGCCGAATGCGCCATATGTAAATACCAACCAACAATTTCCAATTCGCGTTATTGTGGAAAATACTGGCCAGGATGGTGTCCATGGCGTGCAGATGTCCAGCGGCGCCGATGGTAAATCGTTGATCGCGCCGATTGCACCATTCAGCATTGCCGGAAATAGTCAGGATTCGGTGCTGTTCCAAATTACTGCAGATACAGCCTGGACCCCTGAAGAGTGGTTTGTATTTTCGATCGATACTGCAATTGGTGATAATACATCGGAATTTGATTCCACCAGTATCTCCAAAGCCGTGGATTCGACCAGCGCCAGTTTGCAAAGGCCTGCAACAGCAATAATTGAGGATATTATCATCCCGGATACAGTACTGGCGCAAAGCAATAACTGGACAGTGCAAATTGCCATTAAACGCGATGGCACCGGGGCGGTGCAATTCGAGAATCTGTTGGCGGGAAGTTTGACATTCACGGTTAACAGCGAATTACAAACGGATTATTTAATTTCGGCGCCAACAAAATTCAAGAATCGGAGCGGCCTTAAACTTGAAGGCTGGGATGATATTTCGGATACACTTGTCTACACGATTGTTAATGGTGGATTGCGCGGCGGCCAGGCGAGTGTGTCGGTAACACTGCCGGTGACATATCTAAATAATGATAGCAGCGCAGTGCTTCATAGTTCAAAAGGATTTATTATTCAGACGCCGGATGAATTACGGCTGACAAAGACCGACCCCCTATGTCCGCATATTGAAATTGATGACGGTATTGGTATTGTAAGTTCGGAACAAACATTTCACATCCGGACGATTATATCAAACGCCAGTCCGAATGCAGTAGACAGCGTTTACGTTCGGTTGGATTCGAATAATCCCAGCTACCCGACGCAAACAGTGATGATTGATTCGATTCCGGCTAAAAAAGAACGGACGTATGATTTTCCGTTCACAGCGACCACCAATCGAGCAACCATTCAATTTAGCGCGAAGATAATTTCTGCAAAATCGAAATTAACCGGTGGCGATGCAAAAATTGCCCGGGCGTATGATTCGCTGGCAGTGGTGCGAGAACAGATCAAGGCAAGCCTGTCCGTCAACTTTAACGAAGCCGATTCCGTGATGACCGCCGGACAAATTTCATACTTACGCTATATTATTGAAAATATCGGCACCGCGGGAATTGATAACAGTGGTGAAATAACGGTTGTAATTCCTACAGGGTACGCAATTCGCAGAGGCGCCCAAACGATACTTAACTCCATTATGTTGGGGTTTGTAGCAAATCAATGGGATACGTTGTTTGTCGTTCCACCGAGTTTTCCCAATGATCAAAACAGAACCGGAACATTTCTTATCGAAATCAGTACGGCGCCGAATGATTTAAATACAAATGCTGATGCTGAAGTTAAAGAACCGTTTATTCAGAAAAAAGTGCGAACAGTCACAACAAATTTAACAGTAAATACGGCAATTTCATCACCTGCCGGAGCGGCAGATAACGTCGTTTCCACTAGTCAATACTTTACGGTACAGTCGCAGGTAACCGCAACGGATGATATAGAAAATTTACAGGGAACAATCACGTTACCGACCGGATACCGACGGGTTAGTGGCGAGAATCCTCAGAATGTCAGTAACGGCATGGTAACATGGCAGGTTCAGGCTCCTGCGGAAGCCCATACGGAGCAGCGCAGCATCGGTGTTAATGTTAGCGGGAATAGCGATGGCGTTCCTTATTCTAATGACAGTCAGCTTTTAATGATAACGGAACGGGCAGCCGTTTTACGGTTGGAGTACGTTCGCTTCGTCAGTCCACCGAATACGGATAGTACACTTACGGCCAACCAGAACTACACGATGAGTGCGCTGGTGAAAAACGATGGCGATGCCGGTGTTGTCGGGACGAATGGACGTATTATTATTGATTACGGATTAACTGGCATCAATTCATCGGATGGATTGAATACAAAGCCATTTACAGCGAATCAGCCAGTACAATGGGAAGTGTTTGCCCCATTTTATCAAACTGTGTCGAGTCCGATAATTGTAACGATTGACAATGTCCCAAATGATGAAAATACCGGTTCGGCAGCTCAGATAAGTCTGGCGCAACGTTCAATAAATGTAAAAACAGAGCGGGAAGGCTTAATAAATATCGACAGTGTAAAAATAATTTTTCCGACAGGCGCTATCGATGGTACACTATCGACGAATCAGGTCTTCAAGGTCCGAGCCTGGTTGAAAATGTCGAACTGTAAAACTGAGCCGCAGCCAACAGCTCGGATAAATTTACCCGATGGTTTTGATACCGATACCGATACGAGAAATGTGGAAGGCACGGCGTCGCAAGGGACGGTTACCTGGACTATTACTGCGCCAACTGATACAATGACAAGCGGCGCTATTTCGGTGTATGCCCAGGCATATGATGCGAATAGCTCCGCATTGCGTACGGATACGTCTTCACCATTTAATGTAAATGTGGTAAAGCAAGCGGAAATCGAATTGGTTTCGGAAATTGTTGGATATGGCGATGCCAGGGAAATTGTGGTGTCGACGGATCAGACATTTATCGTTCATGCGACTCTGGAAAACTTTGGTGACGCTCATATTAATGACTATTATTCTGCACGCTTGTCGGTGCCACCGGGATTAGGTTATGTCGTCCAGGGAAATTTAAATCAACGTGTCCTGGCTACGGATGTGGTTACATGGACCTTGACGTCACCGATAGGCACACGGGATCCGAAGAATTTTACGATCGAATTGGTTGAAAAGCCACACGACGAAAATACAAACGACGAAGTTAGTCGTGTGATCGATGATGATATAACGTTGACAATCGCCACAGAGGAGAAATCGGTGTCGATTGCGATCATGCCGCGCCAGATAACAAATGCCGTGGCATTGGGTGATTCCGGTGTACCTGTGCTTGGATTAGAGTTGGAATGTTCAGGGATTGAAACGTCGAGTATCGTTCTTTTTAGTGGTGTAAGGTTCAATTTGCGTTCGAAATCCGGCGGTTTGATTCGGAATCCGAATAAAGCCATTTCACGGATTGCAGTTGTGAATCACGATGATCCACAGGAAGTTTATGGCGAAGTAAACAGTTTTGAAACTGATGTTCCGATTCAAATCAATTTTACAACACGAACCGATACATTATTCCCGCGGGTTCCGAATTTAGTGAATATTCTGGTGGATATTCCGGCGAATGCGTCGATTTCCGATTTTCAGGTGACTATCGATTCCACAAGCTTTCTGAACATGCTGGATGTCGGCTCCAATCGAACGCCAGCGTTTAAGATTAATGGGCAGGAAGTGGAAGACGTATTGAATGTCACATCGGAATATTCGGTACTGCTTTCAAAAAGTTTTGACAAGGCATTTGGTAATTATCCCAATCCCTTTGGCGCTTCTGATCGTCCGACAACGACAATTCGTTACTATCTCGAACGGGATACAAATGTGGAATTAAGTATTTATACCTTGCTGGGTGAACTGGTGTGGACAATTTCGTACACCAGTGCGGATCCGCAGGGCAAACAGGGCCTGCACGACGGGGCAACGGCGATTGAATGGGATGGCAGGAACATGAAAGGCTACACCGTGTTAAATGGTGTATATATTGCACGACTGTCCGCAAGTTATGGGAAGTCGGCAATAACAAAAATTGCACTCGTAAAATAACAGGCAGGATTTTGTATGCGTAGTAAATACACGATTTTTAAGTACATTATTGGGCTCGCCCTTGGGGCAGCCCTGATCGGGGGATC
Source organism: Candidatus Zhuqueibacterota bacterium (assembly GCA_016931935.1). GTDB lineage: Bacteria > Zhuqueibacterota > Zhuqueibacteria > Thermofontimicrobiales > Thiofontviventaceae > Thiofontivivens. The sequence continues at coordinate 28,416 of JAFGDW010000074.1, forward strand.
AGCAGGATTTGCGGCAGAAAACGGAGGTGGTAACGGCGGGTTGCAGGATCCATTTTCCGTTGGCGGAATCGGCGCGCGAGCGCTGTCATTGGGTAATGCATCCGCTGCCAAACCGATCGATGCGACCGCCGTGTACTGGAATCCTGCTGGAATGGAATATGTTGAAAAGAAAAACCTGGTGGCGTTTTACACGAATTACCTTGCAGGTTCATCCATGAACTATGTTGGATATGTGCATCCCACGATCAATATCGGAACAATCGGTGTTGCCTGGATGCTAATTGATGCCGGAGGTGACATTATAGAGCGAGATGAAACCGGCGTGGAATATGGTAATATTAATGCAAATTCGTCGCAATTTATGGTATCATATGGCAAAACGCTTCCATATAATATTTCGTTGGGAACAAGTTTAAAGTTAGTGCAACAAAAAATTGGCAGTTTTAACGGCTCAGGTGTTGGGTTTGATTTTGGATTTATGTATCGTCCCAATTTCGACAACGTTTTCCTGAATGAACTTTCAGTTGGAATAAATCTTCAGAATTTGCTGGCGCCGCGTTTGAAACTTGGCAATGTAACTGATGTCTGGCCGACCAACTTTAAAATGGGAATTGCCAAGCCGCTGATGATGTCGGAATGGGGCAGTCAATTCACGATATATATGGAGATGGATCAGCCGGATGGCGCTGACTTTAAATTTCACACTGGTACGGAGTATGTTTTTCAGAATAACTACATGCTGCGTGTCGGCTTGAACAGTGGAATGCCCTCGTTTGGCGCTGGCCTGAATTATCAATATAATCCGATTCAGCTTCAACTGGATTATTCATATGGAAAATTATTTGATCAACCACTTGACGCCAGTCATCGAATTTGTGTTACCATCGCTTTTGGAAAAGACAAGCAGGAATTAATTCGGATTGCTGAAGAAAATAAAATTAGGGCTATTCAGGAAGAAACCCAGGCACGGATTGCCTTTGTGCGTAAAGAGAAAATTAATGCATCGATGGAAGCCGGTCGGCGCTATATGGAAGAGGGCGATTGGATTCGTGCGCGACATGAATTTTCCATTGTGTTGTCGTATGAAAATGAAATCCCCAATGATATTGATATTCAGCAAGCTCGCGATTTGTTGAAATCCGTAAACGAAAGTTATGAAGAAGAACAGAAAAAATTGTTGGCGGAAAGCGCAGCGAAAAATGCCCGCGAAAAAGCCGAGCATGAGAAGCGGCTGTTTATAAACGAACAACACAAAAAAGCGCTGAGTTTCTACGAACATGAAGAATACGAACAGGCAATCGCTGAGTGGAATAAAATATTGGATCGTTATCCTGATAATACCATTGCCTCGGAATTTATCAAGAAAGCTGAAGTGGACAACCGCAAGCAGATTTACAAGTTGATCACTCTGGCAGATGATTTGGGACGCCGGCGTCAATACTTGCAGGCGATTGAAAAACTAAATGAAGCCTATGAATTAAACCCGGATACCAAAATTCGCGCGGAAATTAATACACGTAAAAATAAATACGGCAACCAGATGAATTTCTGGGACCTTTACAAACAGGGGCTGAACTACGAGCTGCAAAAAGATTATTCACGATCTGAAGAAGCCTACGAGCGTGCTTTGAAAATTGATCCGAACAATGTCGAAGTTAAGAAACATTTTGATTACGTTCAAAAACGTGCCCGAAAAACCAAAGAACCATTAAAAGCTGAAGTAAAAACCGAATATCTCCGAAGCATGCGACTTATTTCTGCCGGACAGTATCAACAGGCGTTGGAAGTGCTGGAGGAGATCGAGAAAATACAACCATATAGTAGTGATATTCTTGACGCAATTGATTTGGCGCGTGAAAAAATCGAGCAGCAGTAATGTTTTTTAGAATACTACTTGAAGCAGTTATATTTTAATCGTTAAATAAAAGAGTTGTCGTTCCATCGCAAGCTGTTAGCTATTGGCGTTTAGCTAACAATCAAAGGCCAATAACGAATTAAAAACACTGGAAAAATGACGAATGTTTAATCTATAGCCGTATGTAGTACAATATATAAAGTGATGATGTGGATGGGAATGTGTAGAAGGATGTTTGAATAGATATTTTAATTATTGATAAAAGGGATTGGATTTAACAATTTACTCGTCAAAAATTGGATCAGGATGATATTACGACTTACAAATGACTATACGGGTAAAATGTTTATCCTTTCGCTAACACTTATAGGATGTGAGGAAAGGTATTGTTCAAAGCGGTTGTAAAAGAAGAGCTGCGAGTTCCTGCACATATAGACTATCTTGGTGAACTACGGAATTTCGTTACCAAAACCGGTAAGAAACATGGATTCCCGGAGTCCATCGTCAATGCATTCAAGCTTTCGGTTGATGAAGCAGCCACCAATATTATCAAACACGCGTATCGTGATTCTGATGGCGGCGATGTCATTATGCGGATTGTCATCAAGCGAAACAGCATGACAGTGATTCTAATCGATCAGGGGCGCTATTTCGATCCGACCAATGTGAAGGATCCTGATTTAAAACGCTATGTGGAAATTGGGAAAAAGGGTGGACTGGGAATTTTCATGATTCGTAAGCTTATCGACGAATATGATTATCGTCATACCGAAGAGGGTAACGAACTTCGTATGACTAAATTCCGCGATGGTTCGTTCAGGCGCCGTGAAGATGCCAAGCATGTGGAAGCTAGCTCACCACAATCCATTCTTTCGTTCAGTCTGAAAACGCGATACTCGTTGATTGCTGCCGCTATTTTAACCGCCATTGTGATGGTGGGTTACATTTATAATTATTTTACGGAGGCCAAGCGAAATATTCAGGAGCTTCTCCGTGTACAACAATCGTATGCATCCAGTATTGCCAGTACAGTACTTGATCCTGGCAAACATACTCTGGAAATTCCCTATATTGCCGAGAATATTGGCAAAACAGTCGATTTAAGGGAACACGACGAAATTTATCGTGTACTTGTTCTTGATCCGGATAATACTTGTTTATATACTTCACATGAAGCCGATGGAGCGCTTTTTCTCGAAAAATATACGAATCCACCCGACACAAAGCAGCTATTTGATAATGTAATGGTCGTTAAACTGGCTGATCGTGATATTAAAGTTTATGATATTGTCTCACCGGTGTTGTCACAAACGAATGATGAAGTCGGAACGATTCATTTGCAAATTAAGGGCAATTATGTTGATAAGACAATCCGATCCAAGCATTTCAAAAATTTAAGAGGCGCTGTTCTCATTCTGTTGATGGGCTATGCCGGGATTGTTATTTTAATCTACCTGATCCTGAATCCATTTAATAAATTAGCTGACTGGATTAAGGACCTTGGGCACGGTGAAGTTGAAGATGAAATTGATTTTGACACTAGTGATGAAGTCGGCGAAATTGCTAAAGCGTTCAGCGAAATAACCGATAAATTCCGGCAGTCACAAGTCAATCTTGCCGAACAGGAACGGCTGCAAAAAGAAATGCAGCTCGCCCAGGATATTCAGCAGACCTTATTGCCTCCATTTGTCCCGGAAATTGAGGGTTACGAAATTGCGTCGCTTTATCAGTCGGCCAAAGAAGTTGGCGGCGACTATTATGATTTTGTCGACGTAGACAAGGATTCGTTGGGAATTGTGGTCGCCGACGTTTCCGGTAAGGGCGTCCCCGGATCGTTGATTATGACCATGATCCGGACCGCGCTACGTACCGAAGCCCGTGGCGTAAAATCAGCCTCCGAAGTGCTGGCGCGTTTGAATCAATTTGTTGTGAAAGACATGAAAAAGGGCATGTTCGTCACCATTTTCTATGTCATTATCGATTCCAAGCGCCGGCGACTCAATTATGCAAGCGCCGGGCATAATCCAATGATTCTGTACCGGCCAAGCACGAACAAAACGTATTATCTCAATCCCAAAGGCTTTCCGGTCGGTATTTCGTTGCCCGATCCTGAGCTTTTTAAAAATTCAATTGAATCCGACACGATCCAGTTGGCGGAAGACGATGTGCTGTTGATATACACTGACGGCATCACCGAAGCAATGAATCAGCGTCGTAAACTGTTCGGCGAAGAACGGTTGCTCGATGCAATTCGAAAATACAGTAATTTGCGCGTAAAGCCATTTTCTGAAAAATTGCAGGAAGAAATTGAGTCGTTTACTCAGGGGTATGAACAAAGCGACGACATTACGCTCGTCGCGATAAAAGAAAAAAGTACTCCGGAAAAAATTGAGTTGCATCGGGCGCAGCTTGCCCATCGACATATCCTTGATGGTATGAGCATTCGTGACGCCTGTCAACAGGCGGGAATCACGACGTATGCATATTATAACAAGTACAAAAAAATCTTCGAGGAAGACGGTATTGAAGCTTACTCAATTGATGAGACAATTTCGGTTGAATCAAAACATTTGAGTATCGAAGAAAAAACCAAAATTTATGACATCATCAAAAAATATCCGGAGTTTGGCGCCAAGCGAATAAGTGAAGAATTAAACACAGAGCGATACGAATATACCATCATTAACGAAAGCCGTGTTTATGACGAACTTGTGCGAAGCCGTTTAAACACACGGCAATTACGTGAAGCATATGTATCGCGTTCCGGTAGAAAAAAGCGTATGAAACCACCGGGCACACCAATGCTTACGCTGGATGGGCGTGTTATTCTGGATCGTAACAAATACGAGATGGAAGAGGAAGAAGAGCGGATTGAAACAGAGAAAGAAGTAGCAAAAAAAGCTCCCACACCATCTCGGTCGGAAAAAAGCGAAACAACAACGTCACCATCAAAAGATATGGATGACGATTTTTATATTGAAAGTCTGGTTGCGGTTCCGATTGAAGAGTTATTTCACAAAAAGCATGGCGATCATGCTGGTGAACCGGATAATTTACATGGTATCGATGAGCCGGAAGATGTTGATGATGAAGATGATGTCGATATAGACGATGAAATTGAAGAAATCGATGTCGATGCAGATTTGCCCGAACCAACCATCGGTATAGATGATTCGGAGTCAGTCACCGATAAGAAACCATTCGATCCGTTCGCAATTGACACGGATATTGAATTTGAAGAATCTGAAATCGTCGAAGATGATGATAGTGATGATTCAACATTAGCAAATACCAATGAGCCTGTTTCCGAAGATGCTTTTTCGCTGGTTAATGATGATTTTAGTTTTAGCGGAATGTTTGATGAACAACTGAGCGAAGTTGAGTATCTTGATTCGGATGATGATGAGCCGGAAGACGAAACCGTTTTAGCAGATTCAGAGCCTGAAGTTGATGATTCCTATAAAAAAGATTACCGAATTGATGATGATCAGGATGATGAGAATTCCTCAAAAGAACAACACGTTCCTGTTGGCGGACTTGAAGATATTTTTGATGATGAAATCGGCTTTGAAAGACTGATGGAGACAACGCATGTTTCGTTGAAATCGTACTTTAGTGATAGTGGCGGCAATGGTGAGAATGAACCGGATGAAAATGGCGGACTAAACAAAATTGATAAGGATGAATATTCGACACCTCGTGATGAAGATGATGAACTTTCATCCGAACCGGAATTAAATAAAGAATTTTCTGAAGACTATAGTGAAGAGTGTGAAGATATTCCGGAATTAATTGATGATTTCGATGTAGAATTAAATGATAATATCCAGATCCAATTCAGCAATGTCACAAATGAAAGTAACGGAAAGAATGAATCGAAAGTCGAAGCCGATGAAGTAGATGAACTAACGCAGGGAGATATTTCATTTCATGACTTGCTGGCAGAAATAGAAAACGATGTTTCATTACTTGATGAAAATTTGAAGAATAATAAAATTCAATTTTCAACATCATCAACACAACGAAAAGAAGAACCGGCAAAGCCACAATCTGCTGAAGAAAACAAACCGGCCGAAGAAAAAGATGGTCAATTTTCTACGGTTATCCAGGATAATAAGCTTATTTTAGGCTTGAAATACTATAAAGAAAAGCGGTATAAAGAAGCAATTCATGAATTTGAACAAATCGTAGAATTATACCCAAATTTTAAAGAATTGCACAGTATGCTTGGAAATGCCTATTTCCGAAACGGCATGATTGCCCGTGCAATGGATGAATATGGGCATGTAAAGAAACTTGATCCGCGAGATGTGGATGCGTATGAAAATATTGGCGTTATTTATGCGAACAAAGGGGAGTATAAAAATGCGATCAAAGAGTGGCAATCACTCCTGGAAATTGATCCGAGCCGTCTTGATATTCAGAAACACGTAGAAAAAGCCAAGACCATTTTAGAAAAAGATAATATAAATGTTTAAGGGAAATCGCTATTAACATCATTTTTTTTATTGACTTTTTGTGAATTTTCCCTTATATTTTAACCAACTTTTAAGATTATGTGATGACATCGGGAGTATAACATGGAAGGAATTCAACTGTCCGTGAAACATACTGGCGCGAATAATGATATTTCCATTATTAAAGTCGGTGGCTACATCGATACAACAACATCCGCGGAACTGGAGCATTCGCTCGAATCTTTAATCAAAGCCGGACGATACAACATAATCATTGATTTAGGAAATGTAGATTATATCAGCAGTGCGGGCTGGGGGATCTTTATCAGCGAAATTAAAGGTATTCGCGAAAAGAGTGGTGATTTAAAGCTTGTGAATATGATTCCCGATGTATACGAAGTTTTCGAACTGCTCGAGTTTCACTACATTCTTAAAGCATTTGATTCAATTGAAGACGCAATCGCCGATTTTGATAAACGAAAAGTGTATGCGGATGATGACAAGGAGCCAGTCGGCCAGACTGATTTTTCTGTAAAATCGAAGGTAGCCAGCAAACCCGCCACAAAAGATTCGACAGAAGATTTTTTCAAGAAAGCAAAGGAACCCCTGGTTGCGGATCAATCCGTTGAAGATAAAATCAAACAAATTGTGGTGGAGAATCCTGATATCAGCAGTATCAAGGTCATGCGTGAACTTAACACGTCACGATTCGGTCATGTACGGCTGGGATATTTTCAGGTGTTAAAGTACCTCAAACGCCTCAACCTAAATTCAAAAAAGAAGCGCGTTGAATTTTTCAAGAAAATGGATATTTCGTAATTCAAATTTTGATATTCAATTTTATAAGGAGTTGGCGAGTGTTGCTAACTCCTTTTTTATTTCAAATCGAGCTTGATTATTTAGGATAAATTAGCTATATTTTGTAAAAATCAACTGTTTGAAGCTGGATGATGCTTTTCTTAGAACCATTTTTATGATATACAGAGGCATCTGTTTAACCTCATCTAAAATGCTTCTGCTAACACGGAACATTGTACGTATCCATTCAATATTGGATGGTTTTGTTGGTCCGCCTCGGCGGATCATGCCAAAGGCAGATGCGTCTATGGAGCACTCAGCCAACGACGTCCCGTACCCTGAGCTTGCCGTCTCGCAGCGGCGTACAGCCGCAGTCCGCGGCACGAACGATGTTGAACGGTACAATCACCATCGTTTATTGAGTGGATACCATTGTACGAATTATTATATAATCAGAACAATGAGATTGGAGGTCAGATGAATCAAGCTGCAATTGAAAAAGCCCAGGCGCATTTTGCCGAACTTGTCAAAGAGCAGTTGGAACGTGTGGAGCAAATGAAACAGGCGCAAGATTGGATTGATTTCACCAAATTGAAGCCAATTATCATTGGCGTGTGTTGGGGAGATGGTATCGGCCCAATAATCTCGCAGGAGACCCAACGAATTTTATCCTTCCTGCTGGAAGATGAAGTGAAATCAGGTAAGGTGGAGTTCCGAACCATTGATGGCTTAACGATTGAGAACCGCGCAAAGCATTTAAAAGCCATTCCGGATGATGTGCTGGCCGAACTAAAGGCCTGCCATGTCATTTTAAAGGCGCCAACAACAACGCCGGAAAAAGGAGACCAATGGCCGAATATCGAAAGTGCAAATGTTGCCATGAGGCGATATCTCGATCTGTTTGCCAACATTCGGCCTGTTAAAGTGCCATCCGAAGGGATCGACTGGATTTTCTTCAGAGAAAATACCGAAGGCGCTTATGTGCTTGGCTCAAAAGGTACAATGGTTACGGAAGACCTGGCGTTTGATTTTAAAGTGATTACCAGGCAAGGCGCGGAACGAATTATCCGGATGGCGTTTGATTATGCCGCGAAAAATAATATTAATAAAGTAACAGTTGTTACCAAAGCCAATGTTGTTAAAACGACCGATGGTTTGTTTTTAGATACAGCCGCACGAATTGCCAAAGAATATCCGCAGGTGCAATGGGATGGTTGGTACATCGATATTATGACTGCGAAATTGGTGGACCCCAAACGGCGCACACAATTCCGCGTAATGGTACTCCCAAACCTGTACGGCGATATCTTAACAGACGAGGCGGCCGAATTCCAGGGTGGTGTGGGAACCGCTGGTTCGGCGAATGTTGGTAAACGCTACGCCATGTTTGAAGCCATTCACGGTAGTGCACCGCGCATGATAAAGGAAGGTCGCGGAAAATATGCTGATCCGAGTAGCCTCGTTCGCGCCGGCGCGATGATGCTACGCCATATCGGATTTGCGGCGCAGGCCGAAAAGCTGGAAATGGCTCTGGATATTTGCGGGCAGTACGAAAAGAAACTGGTTATTACAGGCCGCGATGATGGCGCAACCGCCGAGGAATTCGGAAACTATTTAATGGAAACAACCCAGGATCCGAATATTAAAAGCCGGTGGGAAGCAAGCGTACGTAAATAATATCTTAAAAATGCATTCCATACTTTCAACGCAGAATGGATGACACCATTCTGCGTTTTTTTAACGGAAAATATATGTTTATTGACTATGCAAAAATAATGGTTCAGGCTGGCAACGGCGGAAATGGGTGCCTGTCGTTTCGTCGCGAGAAATATATTCCTAAAGGTGGGCCGGATGGCGGCGATGGCGGTAAAGGCGGCGATATTATTTGTGAAGCAGACAGCCAACTGCAAACGTTGCTTGATTTTCGATATAAAAAACATTTTAAGGCTAAAAATGGTCAGCACGGGCAGGGCGCAAATAAGTTCGGAAAACAGGGGGATGATGTTGTTATTCGCATACCAGTGGGAACCGTTGTTACCAATGTTGAAACGGGGGAAATAATCGGTGATTTGACGGAAAAAGGTCAGCAAATCATCATCGCCAAAGGTGGAAGAGGCGGTAAAGGAAATGCACGTTTTGCGACACCGACCAACCAGGCGCCACGCAAATTTGAAGAAGGGCGTCCAGGTGAAGCATTTACCATGCAACTGGAACTAAAACTGCTTGCCGATGTCGGGCTGGTCGGCTTGCCAAATGCTGGAAAATCAACATTATTATCACGCATATCTGCTGCGCATCCCAAAATAGCCGATTATCCGTTTACCACATTAATCCCCAATTTGGGAATTGTGCGTTATCGTGATCAACACAGTTTTGTCGTTGCTGATATACCAGGCCTAATTGAAGGAGCGCATACCGGAAAAGGGCTTGGAATTCAATTTCTCAGGCATATCGAACGAACCCGTGTTCTGGTATTCCTTGTCGATGTCCAGGCACACGACATGTGGGAAGAAATATCAACGCTTCGGAATGAACTTAAAGAGTATAATCCATTTCTGCTGAAAAAACCGTGGTTTGTGATAGTCACTAAAATTGACCTGTTAGCAGACGGGATGACAGATCAAGCGGTAGTTTTGGATCAACAGAATATCAAGTGGTGTCCGATATCTTCCGTTACGGGAGAAGGAATCACTGATGCGATTCAAACGATGTGGGAATTACTACAAACTCAGGATAAAAACGAATTCGATACAATTGATTAGACGATGTACATTAATATACCGAACTTAATCAATCTCTTAACTGTCTCAGGCGTTGGTTCTACGCGACTTCGTGCGCTGATCAGCCATTTTAAAGATGTCGATCGTGTGTTTCAGGCATCCTTGCAGGAATTAATCGATGTTGACAGTGTTGATCAGAAAACAGCATTGCAAATTCGGGCGTTTAAGGATTTTGATTACGGTAAAAAACAATGTCAAACACTGGATCAGATCCAGGGGCGTATTATTACATTTTGGGATCAGGAATATCCTCCACTACTAAAACGAATGTACGATCCACCCGCTTATCTGTTTGTTAAAGGCGAACTGAGCAGTCAGGATGCGCTAACAATTGCGGTTGTCGGTTCCCGATTTGCTTCTACTTATGGTAAGCAAGTCACGGAAACGATTACTCGGCAGCTTGCGCATTTGGGGATAACAATTGTAAGCGGACTTGCACGAGGTGTTGATACTGTAGCTCATTGGACAGCGATGCAGTCGGGCACGCGAACAATCGCAGTGCTCGGAACCGGTCTGGATCGGATTTACCCGCCGGAAAATAAAAAACTCGCAGAACAGATCGAAACGCAAGGCGCGCTTGTCACAGAATTCCATTGTGGAGTCGGCCCGGATGCAGTTAATTTCCCGAGACGCAACCGCATTATCGCAGGTCTATCACGCGGAACGCTGGTCACGGAGGCTGGCGACAAAAGCGGAGCATTAATTACAGCAAACATTGCAGTCGATAATAATAGAGATGTGTATGCAATTCCTGGGAATGTTTTGAACAATAAAAGCAATGGGTGTCATAAATTAATCAAAGCAGGGGCCAAGCTTGTTACTAATGCAGATGATATTATTGAAGAAACATTTCCCGAAATAAAAAATGGCGTAGCAGTCTCGCCTATTCAAACAGATAATTTAACTGTTGAAGAAAAGGCCGTTATTTCCAATTTATCAAATGAGCCGATCCATATTGATGTTCTTGCGCGAAAAATGAACAAAGCCAGCCATGAAATATTAATTACGCTCCTTGCCCTGGAGTTTAATGATTTTGTCAAACAGATGCCGGGTAAATATTTTATCCTTGCCAATCCGGGTATTATTGTGCATGGAGAACAGTAATGGCGCCAGAAAAAAGCATCGTTTCAATGACATCCTGTGATAATTATGAATATCCGACCATCCAAAAAGCGCTACGATCGATTTTAAGTGAGTTGCCGCAAATTGACTCATTAGTTAAATCCGGCCAACATGTTCATGTGAAGCCAAACATGCTGACAGCAAAAGAACCGGAACGAGCGGCGACGACTCATCCTGCAGTTGTCCGTGCCGTTGTTGAGTATATTCAACAGGCTGATATAAAAATCACTATCGGCGATAGCCCGGCTGGTATTTCCAAACCAATTGAGCACTATTGGGAAAAGACTGGTTTGAAAGAAGTTGCTGACAAAACCGGTGCATCACTTATTCCATTGGAAAAAAAAGGAGTCGTTGAACGGCGGATTAACAATAAAAGCTATTATATTGCTCAGGCGATTGCCGATGCCGACGTTGTGATAAATGTCTGCAAGCTAAAAACCCATGGTTTAACGCTTATGACTGGTGCTATAAAGAATATGTTTGGCACGATCCCCGGCGTTCAAAAAGGTGAATTTCATAAAATTGCACCCAAACTTAGAGATTTTGCCAATGTGCTTGTGGATGTGTTCCAATCTGTCCGTCCGGCTCTTACAGTGATGGATGCAATTGTTGGGATGGAAGGCAGCGGACCGTCATCGGGTACACCGAAAAAATTTGGTTATCTGTTAGCCGGACATGATGCAGTAGCAATTGATACTGTTGCATCACATATTATGGGATTCAATCCACATGAAATAATTACATCCGTAATCGCCGCTGAACGTGGACTTGGCTGCAATGATATTGAAAATATCGATATTCGCAATATTGATCGATTACAAATCCATTCAGTCGACACAGAATTGCCTTCAAATCGAATCTTATATTATACCCCTGAATTTCTCATCAAACTTGTGGGAAAACTCGTCTGGATTCGTCCTCGCGCAAACAAAGAACGTTGCCGCCGCTGTGGTGTATGCATTCATAATTGTCCGGTTCAGGCTATGAACGATGAAGATGGCCTTCCAATAATTGATTATAACGTCTGTATTAAGTGTTTCTGTTGTGATGAAAGTTGTCCTCATCAGGCAATTGAACAGGAAATGAGTTGGCTAGCGAGGAAGTTGAGATAACGACAGTATGTATTCTTATTTTTTCTGATGTTGATCTCTAACCGTAACCTTTCAATAAATAATGGAATTCATCACCAGGTATTATCAAGCTTCGACTTCGCTCAGCATGAAGTTGCGCTGTCCTTTATATTAAGCCCTTCGTTAAGCTCAGGATATACTCCGTCGAAGTGTGAATTAAACTGGCAAACCACAATTCCCATCTTTTGCTGGATTGATACATCTCACATTTAAATCCATTTGTTGTTGTTCGAATCGTTACAAAAAAGTTACTTCAAATAGAAACATCCTTTAAATTTTCAATTACTTGAAAATTTTATTGACACAAAAATATTTTTTTTGTATATTAGGCTTTCCCGGAGGGCTAGTCCTAATTGGTAAGGCAGCGGTCTTGAAAACCGCCGGGCTCACGCCCATGGGGGTTCGAGTCCCTCGCCCTCCGCTGTCAATACGGAGAGGTGCCGGAGTCGGCTTAACGGGGCGGCCTGCTAAGCCGTTGTAGGTCTTATGGTCTACCGAGGGTTCGAATCCCTCCCTCTCCGCTTTTTATATTATCGGAGATGAGTACATCGCTTATGGCGAGTAACTATGAAATGTGAACTCACACGAATCGATGGCTGGTCCGTAATTAAAATTGTGTTCATTGTCTTTTTTCTAATTGGGGCGTTGAGCGGGGCATTCTCGGCATTGGTTTTTGTTTTATTTAACTCTGTGCTTCAGAATGCAATGTATGATGGTGATGCCATGCAAATAACGCCATCGAGCAGTTCAGCGACGTTTTTTTTTATTCTGGGAATCTCGCTCTCAACAGCGTTCGCAGCCGCATTTATCAGTCTCATATTTGTAACCATCTACAATTTTTTAGCACGATGGCTTGGTGGTCTTCGTGTTGAATTCTCTGATATTGATGACAAAGAAATAACACAATTTCCATCGGTTATTGACATCACACTTCCTGAAGAAGTGTAGTTTTGGTTGGTATGAATATAGATATAAATGATGTTCGTGTTCGTTTTGCTCCAAGCCCAACAGGTTTTTTGCATGTTGGTGGCGCACGAACAGCCATTTTTAACTGGCTTTTTGCAAGACATTATAACGGTGTTTTTCTGGTTCGCATTGAAGATACGGATGAAGCTCGTTCTGATCAACAAATGGTGGACGCTATTTTTGATGGTCTCAACTGGCTGGGAATTCAATCCGATGAACCACCGATATTTCAATCCGACCGACGCCAGGAATATATTAACGCCGTCGAAAAACTTGTCGCGAGTGGACATGCTTTTCCCTGCTATTGTCATGCAAAAGAAAAGCAGGATAAACAATATCAGGAAATTGAGCGTTGTCCGTGCAGGAATTATACTCTGGAACAGCGACAAGCGCTTGATGACCAGCATGTTTCCAGGGCAATTCGATTTTTAGTAGCGGACGGCGCGACGACATATACCGATTTAGTGCATGGCTCTTTGACAATCAATCACAAGGAAATTGAAGATTTCGTGATTCTTCGTTCCGATGGGACACCGACCTATCAACTCGCGGTTGTCATTGATGATATCGCTATGAAAATTACCCATGTCATTCGTGGGGATGATCACATTTCCAATACGCCAAAACAAATACTGCTTTATAACGCATTAAATAAAACAGCGCCGACATTCGCACATGTGCCGCTAATTCTGGGGCCGGATAAGAAACGATTGAGTAAGCGGCATGGGGCGACAAAAATCAATGAATATCAGGACCAGGGTTTTTTGGCGGAGGCGCTTTTTAACTATCTGACATTATTGGGTTGGAACCCGGGCAATGATCAGGAATACATCCCGCGCGATGAACTTGTGCAAATGTTTTCAATTGAACGCGTGAATCCGAAAAGTGCAATATTTGATGATCAAAAGTTGCAATGGCTGAATGCACAGTATATCAGCCGCATGGATGATACCGCGTTGGCAGAACTGATCAAGCCTTTGATTATTCAGCATCGTTTAATAAGAGATGTTGATTTTGATATAAATCAAACCATACCAATTGTGTCGCTACTGAAAACCAGAATGAAACTGCTGACTGATTTTATTTCACTCGGTTCATATTTTTTCAATGATCCGGGTGGATATGATCAAAAGGCACAGGATAAACACTGGCACGGCGACAATGTGGCTGAAATAATCAGTGATATTATCACAATATTAGATAAGTTGGATAAATTTGATGTACAACAACTCGAGGCTGAAATTCGAGAATATGCAATCGACCATGGCTTCGGGTTAGGCGCCGTAATCCATCCAATCCGATTAGCATTAACAGGATCCGGAGCGAGTCCAGGAATGTTTGAAGTCATAGCGTTGTTGGGAAAACCGGTCGTGTTACGACGTCTGAAAAAAGCGCTGAATGTATTGAAAGCTTAAAATATTGGGGTGTCGTCCAACGGCAGGACACGCGACTCTGGATCGTGGAATCGGGGTTCGAATCCCTGCACCCCAGTAAAAAAATGGATGCGCCCGTAGCTCAATGGATAGAGCATCTGGCTTCGGACCAGAGGGTTGGGGGTTCAAGTCCCTCCGGGCGTACTTGATGATGAATTTAGAATTACGACGCTTCAAATAGTGAACTTTGGATTGATTCGATCATATAATAAATATTCAGCGCGTTCGTCTATATGTTATGCCGTTCCGACGTGTCGGGATAGCACGAGTACGATAAAGCAGACAATTTTGAAACATATTTGGCGCGTTCGTCTAGCGGTTAGGACGCCGGCCTCTCACGCCGGTAGCACGGGTTCGATTCCCGTACGCGCTATTTAATACAAGGTGTATTGGGTTTAGTAATTTGACAAAATGACGATAGTTTTGTATTACCCTTTTTAATGCGCCCGTAGCTCAACTGGACAGAGCGTCTGGCTACGGACCAGAAGGCTGGGGGTTCAAGTCCTCCCGGGCGTACTATTTGCGGAATGGCGACAGATTCAGTACATGAAAAATGGATGCGAGAAGCGCTGGCAGAAGCTGAAAAAGCTTTACACAAAGATGAAGTTCCTGTTGGCGCTGTTGTCGTTTATGAAGGGTCGATTGTCGGTCGCGGACATAACCTGATCGAAACATTGCAAGATCCTACTGCACATGCCGAAATGTTGGCCATTACCGCTGCCGCAAATTTTCTTGCTTCCTGGCGATTGATTGATACTTCACTTTATGTTACATTGGAACCATGTGCTATGTGTACGGGCGCCATTCTGCTCGCAAGAATACCATGCGTATTTTGGGGTAGTGCCGACCCGCGAATTGGGGCATGTGGCTCTGTGTTGAATATTCCACGGGAAGAACGGCTTTATGCAAAAGTGAAAATGGCGGGCGGAATTTTAGGGTACGAAAGTCAACAACTATTACAGACGTTTTTTAACCAATTACGGACCAAAAAATAGTCGCTGGAGAGGTGCCGGAGCTGGCTTAACGGGGCGGTCTCGAAAACCGTTGTTCGCTCACGCGGACCGGGGGTTCGAATCCCCCCCTCTCCGCAAATTGATAATATAAAATTTTGTTTTCGGTCTATTACAGTACAATTTTAGGATGCATTTTGAAATCGATTGCATAGTGATCGATAATTGGTTATTCGTATCAAATCTTTCAATGACTGATCACCGGTTACCGATGACTCACGTATGCATTTAGTTTTAATCGGATTGTTAAAATTTAATTAATGAATCCGGGCTAATTCAAAGAGAATTGTATTATTTTGGAGAGGTGTCCGAGCTGGCCGAAGGAGCACGATTGGAAATCGTGTATACCGCAAAACGGTATCGAGGGTTCGAATCCCTCTCTCTCCGCAATAAAGTTAACATTTGTTAGTTGATTTGGGGCCGTAGCTCAGCTGGGAGAGCGTCGCGTTCGCAATGCGAAGGTCGTGGGTTCGATCCCCATCGGCTCCATTTTTTTGTACGTTTGTTGCTCGCAAAACAGTGAATGGAAAAATGGCTGCGCTAGACGGGGAGCTAGCGGTGCCCTGTAACCTGCAATCCGCTACAGCAGGGTTGAATTCCCTTCCAAGGTTTACTCGCCAAATGTCAGGTTGAGTAAGTGGTGTTGATAGATCAAGTCCTGCGCAACAGGATGCTGCCGAACCCCGTCAGGACCGGAAGGTAGCAGCGGCAAGCAGTTAATTCTGTGTGCCGCGGGGGCGCTTGGCTGGAGCTGGCTGCTTATACGTTTCATGCGGAAAGAGGAGTCGACGAAGGGTGCGCAGCCAGTAATTACAGGTTTTGGTTTGTGATGACGGGACAATGGAAGTTGTCCCGTCCTTTTATCAGGCTGTTATTTTTGGTAATCGATGGATGGGAGATAGCATGTCGTATGTCGTGTTAGCTCGAAAATGGCGACCCAATAAATTTGAAGATGTAGTTGGCCAAAAACACGTGGTCGTTACGCTTCAAAATGCTATTAAGAACGAACGGCTGGCGAATGCATATTTGTTTTGTGGCCCTCGCGGTGTCGGAAAAACAACGATCGCCCGAATTTTGGCTAAAGCAATTAATTGTGAACAGGGACCCACAATAACGCCTTGTAATACCTGCTCCCACTGCACGGAAATCTCCCAAAGCCGAAGTCTCGATGTGTTTGAAATTGACGGCGCTTCCAATCGAGGCATCGATGAAGTGCGAAATCTCCGTGAAAATTTGAAATATGCACCCACCCCCGGGAAATATAAAATTTATATTATTGATGAAGTGCATATGTTGACCGACCCGGCGTTTAACGCGTTGTTGAAAACACTGGAAGAGCCGCCCAAACGGGTTATGTTTATTTTTGCAACCACAGAACCTCATAAAATACCCGCGACTATTTTATCCCGCTGCCAACGATTCGATTTTAAAAGAATTACGACAAGTGAAATCATCGAACAGCTTCAATTTATTTCCAGTCAAGAAAATATCGATATTGATGAAGAAGCGTTGCATTTAATTGCCCGCAAAGCGGATGGCGGAATGCGCGACGCACAAAGTTTACTGGATCAGGCAGTTTCATTCAGTGAAGGTAAAATTACAGGAAAAGCGATTTTCGACCTATTGGGAATTATCGGTCAGGAACTGTTCTTTGAAGTGACAGAGGTCATTCAACAAAAGGATAAAATCCGGGGGATGACGCTGATTCATGATATAATCTTCAATGGATATGATTTAAATGAATTTCTGTTGGGATTGAATGAGCACTTGCGCAACCTTCTGATTGTCAAAGCAACCAAATCGACCAAGCGGCTGGAAGTTGCTGAAACCTATATCGAGAAATACCAATCGCTGGCCGAGACATTTGATGAATCGGATTTGATGCGGATGATAAAGATTGTAACGGACACCGAATATGCGATTAAGCGAAGCGCCAATCCGAGATTAACCATGGAATTGGCGCTGATGAAAATGATCGATTTGGATCGCACGAAGGATATAAATGAATTACTTGCCGGACTGGCTGGATTAGGCGCGGTATCGGGAGCGAATGCGAGTGCACCGCATATTTCGGATTCAGCGTCTGCAACATACGATAAAAAAAAAACTAGAATAATCCCCACACATCCTCCTGAGCCATCCACCCCACCAAAAATTGAAACTCAGCCTCCGCCAGTTTCCGAATCGTCAGATGAATCCGTCGATGTCACAATCCAGGAAATTCAAACAAAGTGGGCACAGGTCATTGAAGACGTTAAAAAAACGAAAATAGCAATTGGATCGTTTCTGCACGAAAGCGTACCGACAAAGCTGGATGGAAACACAGTTATTTTATCGTTTAATGCAAGCAACGGATTTCATATAAATGTCATTTTGAAAAATAAAGAAGTAATCGAAACAACTCTTTATAAATATTTTGGTGCACATTTAAAAATAAAGTGTATAAAAGATGAAAATTTGAATATTGAAGAACATCGCGCTGCACAATATTCAGCACAAGATAGTATGAGTCAGGAAGTACCATATTTGAATACAATTATGGAAGTTTTTGATGCTGAAATTGTTCGATAATCTTGGGAGTTTTATAATGAATATGAATAATTTTGGATTTGTGTTTAAACAGGCACAGAAATTACAGGATGATATTGCGAAAGCACAATCTGAACTGGCAGAAATGAAAGTAACCGGTAGTGCTGGCGGTGGCATGGTTGAAGTGATTGCGAATTGCCGCCAACAGATTCTGAGTATTAAAATTGAACCGGCAATTAAGGAGTCCGGTGATTTGGAGATGCTGGAAGATCTGGTATTGGCAGCGACAAATCAGGCGCTGCAACTGGCACAACAGCAAGCGAGTGAGCACATGAGCAAACTTGGCGGCGGACTTCTGAGCATGCTTCCGGATGGAATAAAAATTCCCGGAATTAATTCCTAACCGTCGGTAGTATGATAGGTATTATTTTTTCCCACATAAATTGAATCTTTAAGTATAGGCCATAAAACGTGCACTATTTTTCAGCGTCCATCGAACGCGCAGTTGATGAACTGTCCAAACTCCCAGGTATCGGCCGTAAAACCGCGCAACGATTGGTTTTCTATCTGATGAAAATTCCCCGCCAGGATGTGGAAGAACTTTCCCGGGCATTAATTGATATAAAAGATAAAGCAACGTATTGTTCAGTTTGTTTCAACATTACAGAAAATGATCCGTGTTCGGTGTGTACAAACAATAACCGTAACCGATCCCTGATCTGTGTGGTGGAAGAAGCGAATGATGTTGTTGCGTTTGAACGAACAGGCGAGTTTAAAGGTTTATACCATGTGTTGGGCGGCGCACTTTCGCCACTTGATGGTATCGGACCGGACAGTTTGAAAATCTGTGAACTTATTCAACGCATTGATGATTCGGTTCATGAAATAATAATCGCCACAAATCCAAATGCTGAAGGGGAAGCAACCGCACTATATATTGCAAAATTAGTAAAACCTCTTGGAATAAAAATAAGTCGTATTGCAAGAGGCATTCCTGTTGGCACGGATATCGAATACGCTGATGAAATGACACTTACCCGAGCCATTGAGGGAAGAAGTACATTGTAAACAGATAAAACTATATGATGAATTTACCGAACCAGCTAACTGTACTTCGCATTATCCTGACGCCGTTATTTCTGTACACTCTGTTTGTTGACCATGTGGGGATCAAATTTTTATCACTCCTGATATTTATCATCGCCAGCCTGACAGATTTATACGATGGATATATTGCCAAAAAGTACGGATACGTCACAATGTGGGGGAAATTTTTGGATCCGTTAGCGGATAAAGTACTTGTGTCCGCAGCGTTGATCGCGTTTAATATCCTTGGGTATATTCAACTTTGTGTCGTACTCGTTATTGTCATCCGCGATTTTATGGTTACCGGACTGCGATCGTACGCGCTTTTCAGAAATCGTCCCGTCGTAACCCAGGAGCTCGCGCGTACGAAAACGTTCATTCAAATGATCTCCGTCTATTTTGTGTATATTTTCCTGCTTGCTGATTATTTCGCTGAAGTGCATCAGATTTCGTTTGGCGTAATTCGTGTGCTGAAGCAAATTGGTTTCGTGGATAAGCTTATGGCAATTGTAGCGTTGTTAACGCTCTATACGGGTGTCCAATATTTTATCTTGAATCGCATTCATGTACTAAATATTTTCAGGGACATCACAGGGATTTTTCATTCAAATAAAAGTGAAAGCAAATGAGGTTAATATCCTATATCTTTGCAACCGGCTTTGGTTCCGGTTATTCACCATTTGCTCCGGGAACTGCCGGGGCACTTCTGTTTATGGTCATCGCTGGCTGGTGGCTCCCAACCATCGCCATTGGCTATCAGATTGGCTTTTGTGTCATTTTGTTTGCTATTTCAGTATATTCGTCGGATGTGGTTGAAAAAGACTTGATTAAAAAGGTCGGCGAAGAGAAAGGGCACGATGCCGGGATGATTGTCATTGACGAAATGATTGGGGTTGCGCTGGCGCTGGTCGCGATTCCGGTTTCACCATACACTCTTGCTGCTGCGTTCATCCTATTCCGTGTATTTGATATTACAAAGCCATTCCCGATTAATCGTCTCCAAAATTTACGCGGTGGTTGGGGAATCACAATGGATGATGTTTTGGCTGGCATTTTCGCTAATATTTTAATTCAAATATCACGGTTTTTTCTATAGCTACGATTGTAAAGGTGGCAGGCAGTTTAATAGCATATATTCAAGGCGCGCGAAAGCGCACGTGAAACGTCAAACGTGAAATGTGAAACGTAAAGACAAACAACTTCTATGTTTTTGTATAATATATGATGTGTCTGTCACGTTTAACTTGTACGACAGTATTTTTCGAACTTTAATCTTTTGTACAAAATTGCAAAATTTATGTTGTAATTCTATAAATGAGCCCATTCAAAAACCACCCCTATCCAGTTTCAATAATTGGGCTTTATTATTGTTGACAGACTGGGAATTGTATTAAAAGGACACTAATTTAAGTTTAACAAAAACAATGTGCCGAAAAGCGCATCTGTCCCGTCGAAAAAAATTGGGACGCCATTAATGAAAATTCGTGTCATTCGTGGTGAAACGCTTTTTAGAATAACTCATAAATCTTTTCCTTTATTTTTTTGAAGCTTCTTACAAACAAAGAGAGTCTTATTTCAATTAGTATCATTCAAACAAGGATTTATCTATGCAGGCAGAGTTGATTAGCATCGGTGATGAATTATTAATCGGACAGACAATTAATTCAAATGCAGCGTTTATTGGTCAGTGCCTGACTGAAATAGGAATTCCTGTACATTGGACGACAGTTGTTGGGGATAATCGAGATGCAATCCGCGATGTTCTGGATATCGCCGTAAGCCGCGCCGATGTGCTAATCGTAACCGGTGGACTGGGCCCGACTCACGATGATGTCACCCGAAGCGTATTTGTAGACTATTTTAATACATCATTGGTTCTGGACGAAGCTGTTCTGCGTAATATCGAGTTACTGTTTGAAAAGCGAAATCGGAAGATGCCACCCAGTAATCGCGACCAGGCGATGATACCTAAAAGTGCGGTCAAAATTGATAATGAATTCGGTACCGCACCGGGATTTCGATTTGAACGGGATAACAAACATTTTATTGTATTGCCGGGCGTTCCACTGGAAATGCGGACCATGATGGAGAAAACAGTCGTGCCTTTTCTAAAAGGCAAAGCCAATCATTTTATTAAATATAAAATGTTTAAAACAACGGGGATTTCCGAATCGGCATTATTTGAACTTATGGGGGATATTGATGAACTGGAACGTGATGTTAAGATTGCATTTCTTCCCAAACCTACCGGTGTTGAAATACGTGTAACTGCCGAAGATGAAACCGAAAAAGAATGTTTAAAACGTCTTAAAAAAGCTGAAAAAATTATAGTCAGCCGTATACAGGAGCACATCTGGGGATTTGACGATGATAAGTTAGAAGAAGTTGTTACCCGTCTCCTTGCTCAGCAACAAAAGACCGTTGGTCTCGTCGAAGGCAGCACCGGAGGCTTAATTTCACATCGGCTCACCAATTCGCCGCAAATGACACAATTTCTAAAAGCTACGCTCGTACTAAACCATGCGGATGCCATGATCGATCATCTTCACTTGAATGCCGAACTTATAGCGGAACATGGGCTACAGAGCAGTGAAGTAGCCATTGCCATGGCTGAAAGTGTACGTAATATTACAAATACCGATATCGGAATCGCTACGACGCCATTCAAATTTAGTCATGCAAGTAGCACCGAAGAACAGGTTGTCGTTGCGGTTGCAGCGTCCAAAGGTGTCATGCACGAAACCGTATTTGTCAATCGAGATATGCATTTCAATAAAGAGCGTCCTGCCCAACTTGCGCTTGATATTTTGCGTCGTTTATTAATGCACTAAAACACCTGAATGAAAAATAAAATACTACTTGCAATATTAGCGGGAAATGTGTATTTTTTAGGTCAATTAGCAGTTTAAAGCGTCAGGTTGATACACTTTACTAAATTAAAATACATTTTTCCGATGGAATTGGTACGAACATTTATCGCGATCGAAATTCCGGCGATAATTCGATCAACAATAACGGATTTACAAAACACACTCAAAAAGGACCCTGCGCGGATTGGTTGGGTGAAGGTGGATAATATTCACATCACGCTGAAATTTTTAGGTGATGTTGAACGATCCAAAATCGAAATAATTTCGCAAGCAGTAACACAGGCATGTAAAATATTTAACCCGTTTTCGGTTCGTGTGGCGGGTGTTGGAGCTTTTCCGAATATGCATCGTCCACGTGTTATTTGGGTGGGCGCAACATCGGAAAACGAATCACTCGTTCGGCTGGCAATGTCGATACAAACTGCGCTTGAGCCATTGGGTTTTCCGCGTGAAAAGCAATCATTTAAGGCTCATTTGACAATCGGTCGTGTCAAGGATACGAATTACATTGAGCGTGTGATGCATCGGTTAAACGGTTATAGCAGTTTCGACGGCGGTAGTTTTGAAGTGAAGCAAATAATTGTCATGCAGAGCGAGTTGCGTTCGACCGGATCGGTGTACACACCACTATTCGTTGCTGAATTAAAATAATTTAAATCTGATTTGTATGATTGGCTCTTATTTATTAGCTTTATAATATAAATAGTTGATAGAATATAAAAAATATATCGCTCGACAATTAGAATAACAAATATCAAAATAGTTGAAAGCAACGAGTTAGCGGCCAATGGCTAATAGCCAATAGCCGTTTTTAAGTCAAAATAACGTGAATAAATCCACATTTAAACAATATAGGGGAAAGCCCCATGGCTGACGTAATAAATGAAAAAACCAAAGCATTGGATTTAGCTATAAGTCAATTGGACCGGCAATTTGGAAAAGGCGCTGTTATGAAATTAGGTGATAAAACCACCATGAACATCGCCGTTATTCCCACCGGATCCATCTCAATTGATGCCGCATTAGGAATTGGCGGCGTTCCACGTGGCCGAATTATTGAAATATTTGGCCCGGAGTCGTCGGGTAAAACAACGCTGGCGCTTCACATTATCGCCGAGGCGCAAAAACTGGGCGGACTCGCTGCGTTTGTTGATGCCGAACATGCGCTCGATGCTGTCTATTCAAAGAATCTTGGTGTAAAAACCGACGATTTGCTGATTTCCCAGCCGGATAATGGTGAGCAAGCGCTGGAAATTACAGAAACGCTTGTACGTAGCGGGGCGCTTGACGTTGTTGTGGTCGACTCTGTGGCGGCGCTTGTGCCACGTGCAGAACTGGAAGGCGAAATGGGTGACGCCCAAATGGGGTTGCAGGCGCGACTAATGTCTCAGGCAATGCGCAAATTGTCCGGGGCAATCAGCAAATCCAATAGCTGTGTGATTTTCATTAATCAGATTCGCGAAAAAATCGGTGTGATGTTTGGAAATCCGGAAACCACCACGGGTGGTCGGGCGCTTAAATTTTACGCGTCGGTGCGTATGGATGTACGCCGCATTGCTTCGATTAAAGATAAAGATGCGGTTATTGGTAATCGAACGAAAGTCAAAGTTGTTAAGAATAAAGTTGCGCCACCATTCCGGGAAGCTGAATTTGATATTATGTACGGTACCGGTATTTCCCGCGAAGGTGACATAATCGATGCCGCTGTGAAATATGAAGTCATTGAGAAAAGCGGAACTTGGTTCTCCTACGGAAGTGAACGTTTGGGACAGGGACGTGAAAATGTAAAACGGTTCCTGTTGGAAAATCCTGATATCTATGAAGACATTGAATTGAAAGTCCGCAAGGTGCTGGGATTAGTAAAAGAAAATGCAGTGGATGGCGGACATGCAAAACCGAAATCAAAGGCTGACTAAAAGCCTGTTTTCGATATAACAATCGTACAATTGCATTTATTTACCAGTGTCATACTATTTAGAAAATGTATGCTTCGACAAGCTCAACATACGTTCCCTGAGCCTGTCTAAGGGAACGACAATATAAACACTATACATGACACTAGTTTTTTTCCAAAACAGCCAGCAAACCGGGTAATCGTTCATGAATGATTCTGAATCCTTACATGCCGGCGGTATTATTACCAGGCTGGAAGTGCAGCAGAAGCGTAAAAATCGCTGTTCCGTTTACATCGATGATGAATTCGCATTCGGAATTGCTATAGATCTGGTCGTCCAGTTCGGATTGAAAAAAGGAACATCGCTCTCTGCGACTGACATAAAAACAATACTCCTGGAAGAATCGAAACGGAATGCCAAAGATCGGGCAATCCGTTTTCTGTCATTTCGCGACCGCAGCGAAAAGGAAATTCGTGACAAGCTGAAAACATTAAAAATCGACGCAGCGGTAATTGATTGGGTGATGGATGAATTAAAACGATTGAAGCTTGTTGATGATGGCCGCTTTGCCACTGCTTTTGCAAAAGGCAAAATGGCTTCAAAACCAATGGGCGAATATCTCTTGCGGCGCGAAATGTCCGCAAAGGGATTGAGTGACAAGTATATAGAAACAGCAATCGAACAAATAAATCAGGAACATGATCCCTACAAATTGGCTATGCAGCTTGCGGAAAAGCAATTGAAAAAGCAAGGCCATGTCGATGCAGTGAAAGCCAAAAAACGAGTTAGTGATTTTTTATTGCGTCGAGGTTTCAATTGGGATATTATTCATGATGTCCTTGATAAATTACATGTCAACGATGACAGCGAATGAGTTGAGAAGGTGAGCACCATGACATCGAAAGAAATACGCGCTTCATTTATTAAATTTTTTGAAGACCACGGCCATAAATTTGTACGCAGCGCTCCCGTCGTTCCGTTGGACGATCCGTCGTTGTTGTTTACCAATGCTGGTATGAATCAGTTTAAAAATATATTTCTCGGGCTGGAAAAACGTGATTATAATCGGGCAGCTAATACGCAAAAATGTATTCGTGTCAGCGGCAAGCACAACGATTTGGAAGAAGTCGGAAAAGACACATATCATCATACATTTTTTGAAATGCTTGGAAATTGGTCATTTGGAAATTATTATAAAAAAGAGGCCATCCAGTGGGCATGGGAGTTGTTGACCGAAGTTTGGAAGTTACCAAAAGACAAATTGTGGGCCACTGTTTTTCGTGAAGACGATGAAGCTGAAGAGCTTTGGAAAACAATTACAGATGTAAATCCTAATCAGGTAATGCGTTTCGATGAAAAGGACAATTTTTGGGAGATGGGCGATACCGGACCGTGTGGACCGTGCTCGGAAATTCATATCGATCTGGGCGCGCAACGCTGTGACAAGCAACATATCCCCGGCCACATATGCGCCGTGAATGCCGGTTGCGCCCGTTATATCGAATTGTGGAATTTGGTATTTATTCAATATAATCGAGAAAAAGACGGATCGCTGACAGAACTAACTGCCAAACATGTCGATACCGGTATGGGATTTGAGCGGGTGACGTCGGTGCTGCAAAATGTGGAATCGAATTACGACACGGATTTATTCACACCGATTTTGGCGCACATAGGTGAGTTAACTGGTAAGCCACATGTTCCCGGTGATGCAGGCATGCCGCATCGTGTTATCGCGGATCATGTACGCGCGTTGACGTTCGCAATTACCGATGGCGCGTTGCCATCCAATGAAGGTCGTGGGTATGTGTTGCGGCGAATTCTACGCCGCGCCGCCCGCTATGCCCGCAAGCTGGATATGCGCGAACCAATCATTTATAAGCTTGTCCCCACGCTTGTGGACGTGATGGGTGACGCGTTTCCTGAGTTGAAGGAAAAGCATCAATATGCCGCCATGGTGATTAAGGCGGAAGAGGAAAGCTTCAACCAAACAGTGGACCGCGGAATTGAACTGTTCGAAAAATTAGTCAAAGAATTGCAGGCCAGGAAAAGTACGGTGATTCCCGGTGTGGATGCTTTTAAATTGTACGATACCTATGGATTTCCGCTCGATCTTACCCAGCTTATGGCTGAAGAAAAATCATTTTCAGTGGATGTGGCGGGATTTGAAAAAGAGATGAATGCCCAGCGCCAACGTGCCCGTGATGCTGGTAAATGGGAATATGCTGTTGACTTCAATTATGATCATTGGGAAAAAATAACGGATGGTCCCGATAGTGAGTTTGTCGGCTATGAAAAACTTGAAAGTTCGGCCACGATTCGCCGAATTAACCGTGAAGGTCAGCACATATTTTTGACACTCGATCAAACGCCATTCTATGGAGAATCCGGTGGCCAGGTCGGTGATAAAGGGAAAATTACAGGTGAAAATATCGATCTTGAGGTTGTTAACACCATTCGAGAAGGCGAGAAAATCGTGCATATCACCACCGGAAAAATGCCTGAGCAAGGTTTAAATCCGGCAGTTACCGCTGCGGTCGATCGCGAACTTCGCATGAGCACGGCTCGAAATCATACAGCTACCCACTTGCTGCAAGCAGCGCTGCGCGATGTGCTGGGAACGCATGTGCATCAATCCGGTTCACTGGTTGCACCGGATCGCTTCCGATTCGACCTGACTCATTTTGAAAAAATCTCCCGATCGCAATTGGATACAATCGAACGAATTGTTAATGAAAAAATCTGGCAGAATTTATCCGTGCAAGCAGAACAGATGTCGCTCGATCAGGCACGTGAACAGGGTGCGATGATGTTGTTTGGCGAGAAATATGGTGAACGCGTCCGTATGATCAAAATCGATGATTACAGTAAAGAACTGTGTGGTGGCACCCATTTATCATCGACCGGCGAAATGGGAATGTTTCGTATTCTTCAGGAAACCAGTGTCGCTGCCGGTATTCGACGTATCGAAGCAGCAACTGGTGCGGTTGCGTATGAAATCGCCCGACAGGAACACGATGCATTGAATGAATTGCAGGAAAAGTTAAACAGTCCGATAGATAATCTGACTATACGAATTGATGCTTTATTAAATGAACGCAGGGCACTGGAAAAGGAGCTGCAAACATTCAAAGCCCAAAGTTCACGAGGCGAGATAGATACATTGGTAAATAGTGCAGTTCAGGTCGATGGATTGAAAGTTGTTTCTTCAAAGGTTGATGTGCCGGATGTCGATACTTTAAAGCAGGTCGCCGACATGCTCCGCGATTCACTGCAATCGGGAGTCGGTGTGCTCGGCGCTGTTATTAACGATAAATTAAACTTTGTGTGCGTTGTTACGGATGATCTGGTGGCGTCAAAGCGATTCAATGCGAGTGACATCGTTAAAAAGGTTGCTGCAGTTACTGGAGGCGGTGGAGGCGGTCGTCCACACATGGCATTGGCTGGTGGGAAAATGCTTGACAAACTCGACGACGCATTAAAACTAACGCAGACACTAATCGAGAAATAGTTTTACGATGACAACATTTGAACGGTTACTTGATATAAAAGCGAAGCGCGGAGCCGGTTACATCGTCCTTATTGATCCGGATAAGCAAAAGATCGAAAAGAGTATCGAGATTGCTCAACAAGCGGAAACGGAAGGTGTGGATGCGATATTTATCGGGGGAAGTCTGCTTTTTTATTCGACGTTCGAAGAATTTGTTGAACAAATTAAAACACATGTGTCCATTCCGGTTATCCTTTTTCCCGGTAGTACACAACAAATATCACGACATGCAGATGCAATTCTGTTTTTATCGGTGCTGAGTGGGCGTAATCCAGAGACACTTATTGGCCAGCAAGTAAAAGGCGCGCCACTAATAAAGATGTACAATCTGGAAGCAATATCCACCGCGTACATGCTGGTTGAGTCAGGGGTAGTTACATCAGCAGAATTTATGAGCAACACACGACCACTGCCCCGTGAAAAAAACGATATTGCTGTTGCCCACGCGTTAGCCGCGGAATATCTAGGTATGAAATTAATCTATTTGGAAGCCGGCAGCGGTGCGAAGTATCCGGTACCGGATGAAATGATAGATGCCGTGAGTCGCTATGCAGCGCCGCCGTTAATTGTCGGCGGCGGTATCCGAACGCCGGAAATTGCTGCTCAAAAAGTGAAAGCTGGCGCATCGTTTATTGTCACAGGAAATGTTCTGGAAAATGCTGTAAAGCCAGGACATATCGCTGAATTTGCAGATGCGATTCATAATGTGGTAAGTCAAACGTAAAACGTGAGAAATAAGACGTTATTCAAAACTAATTGAATATGATCTCAGAATTCTTAAATCATTGGTAGTTGATTGTTTTTTTGTATTATCTGAATCTACGAACACAACAAAGGGGTTACATCGTGATTGATATCCACACACACATTATTCCAT
Source organism: Candidatus Zhuqueibacterota bacterium (assembly GCA_016931935.1). GTDB lineage: Bacteria > Zhuqueibacterota > Zhuqueibacteria > Thermofontimicrobiales > Thiofontviventaceae > Thiofontivivens. The sequence continues at coordinate 56,774 of JAFGDW010000074.1, forward strand.
ATGTTGATGATGGCGCGGATGATTGGGCAACTGCATTGGCATTATTGCAGCAGGGTGAAAAAGATGGAATTAAAGCCGCCGTAGCAACCCCGCACATTCTTAGTGAAATTGATTACCGGCTGGAACCGGAGATAATAAAAAATTTTAAAGAACTCAAAGTCCGCGCAGAAGATGCAGGTATTAAAATGAAACTGTACCTGGGCTGTGAGATTTATGTGCAACCGGATATGACGCTGGAGCACACGCTCTCGACGCTCAACCAGACCGGGAAATATTTTTTAACTGAATTCCCCATGAATGCCATTCCTCGCTTTGTCGCGGAAAAATTCTTTGAATTGATAATCGCAGATAAAGTCCCGATTGTTGCTCACCCGGAACGTAATATTGGTTTCATGAGCAAACCAATGATTGCTTATGAATTTGTGCAGCGTGGTGCTCTTATGCAAGTGAATGCCCCAAGCCTGTTAGGCAAACACGGCGAGAAAGCCCGTCAATTAGCGTTCACCTTAATCGAACATAACCTTGTTCATTTCCTTGGGAGCGATTGCCATCGTCCCTCACATCGCTCTATGGGATTGCGTGAAGCATATAAAGTCATCGTCGATAATTGGGGGACAGAAACTGCTAAAAACATCTGCTTTGAAAATGCCAGAAAAATGCTAAATGGCGAGTCCATCGAAATCCCTGAACCGATACCAATCGAGGAAATGGAAAAACCATCCATTTGGAAGCGGGTACGTACGTTTGTTAACGGTCGATAATGAATTATCAGTGTAAACGTAGTAAAAAATTAATTTTGTTATTCGACGCATGATTATACTGCGCACGGTCATAAAATGTACTTTGCTCAAACATACTTTCCGTTGCCTGAGCCCGCTTAAGACGGAGCAACACGTCCGCGGGATCAGCCAACGATAAAAGGGACACATTAAAATGTTCACATTATGCCCGTTAACAGTATAATTGGTACATTCTTTCTCAGCGCTATATCCGTGATCAAAAATATCATCATTCATCTCTCAAGAAACTTGAAATATGCTTTTAAATTCTATCAATAATCAAATGAAGATAATAGTGTGTCATTCCGGTTTTAGCCGTTTTTGGGCGGAATACCGGAATCTCCTTCCACATATTTCGTAAATAAAACAAATCGTTGGAGGGTAACAATATAAAAAAAGAATAATCCGGATGTCTTATTCGCTCACGCTTAAAGCATTTTAAAAGTTTTTAGATTAAATTAGATTCGTTTTAGACGAATCTATGACACTATTCAGAAACGGGAATATATGACGATACTACGTTTATAATCCCCAACCTGGCGTAGCCAGAACCAAACAGGATATTTTTGTCGTAATCGGTAATCAGTGATCTGTAATCGGTGA
>JAFGDW010000075.1 GCA_016931935.1 Candidatus Zhuqueibacterota bacterium
AAACGTCTCTGCTAAAGGGATGCGGCCTAAATAATGATTGAACTAACCCGCGCAAAAAACGCGCGGGAAGCTCATCATCGCTTTACAGTATATTGTCGAAGGCGCGCCCGGGGAATGTTGCCTTTGACAAACTCAGGCAACGGCTGAATATTCCCTATCGTATTTGGTATTGATGAGCCCATTCTAAAAACCGCGAATTACGCGAATAGAAATTTATTAAGTCTTATAAAAACAATGCGCCGAAGGACGCATCTGCCTATGGCATGATTAGTAAAAATAAGTGAAATTCGTGGTTAAGTTCTTTAGAGTGGACTCATTAATTGTAAAACCAATTTATTTTTTGGTCTTTTTATCATATTGAAGTTGTTATTTTTAAAAAGCAATTGAAAACCAATAGTCAAAAAAATGTCCATCCATCGACGTACATTTTTAAAACAAACAGGCACAATATGTCTGGCATCCAGTGCTGCTTCGACACTGTGGCCGCTCTACGCGAAAAATGATACGAATGAACGATACAGCCACGAAGCGCGATATTACGAAAAATTACCGAACCGCAAAGTAAAATGCAAGCTTTGCCCACGCGAATGTATCATCGATGATCAGGAAACGGGCTACTGTGGCGTACGGGAAAATCATGGCGGCACCTATTACACATTAGTGCATTCACGTCCGTGCACGGCGCATGTGGACCCGATTGAAAAGAAACCGTTATTTCATTTTCTGCCGGGAAGTCTGGCGTTTTCCATCGCTACGGTTGGCTGTAATGTGGAGTGTAAATTCTGTCAGAACTGGCAAATTTCTCAAATTCGTCCGGAACAGGTGCAAAATTATGATATGCCGCCGACTCAGGTCGCTGCGCTGGCCAAACGAAATAACAGTCTGTCCATCGCTTATACGTATTCGGAACCTGTCATTTTTACCGAATATATGTACGATTGCGCCGTAGCCGGCCGGGAGGCTGGTATCCGCAGTGTGATGATCAGTAACGGATACATCCAAAAACAGCCAATGACCGATTTATGCAACGTACTGCATGCTGTCAAGATTGACCTGAAAGCGTTCTCTGAAAAATTTTACACTGATCTGGTGGCGGGTGAATTAAAGCCAGTACTCGATACGCTCGTATTGTTAAAATCATTAGGCATGTGGGTTGAAATTGTTTATCTGGTGATTCCAACTCATAATGATAGTTCAACCGAGCTTAGGGCGCTTTCCAAATGGATCGTGAATGAACTGGGACCGGATGTACCGATCCATTTTAGCAAGTTCTATCCGCAGTATCGCTTAAAGAATTTACCACCGACTCCGCAATCTACATTGGATAACGCTCGCAAGATTGCACTTGATGCCGGTATTCATTTTTGCTACATTGGTAATATACCCGGTCACGAAGCTGAAAATACCTATTGCCCATCATGCCATAAATTATTGATTCGCCGGACAGGATACATCATCAACGAAAATAATCTAAAAAATGGCAAGTGCAGCGCATGTCAAACGCCAATACCCGGAATGTGGATATGATAAAAACCTTATTTAATATAGGGAGACATCACAGTGAAGCGAACCATTGTCAGGATCGTTCTGTTTTTGTGTGCTGTTGGAATTGCTTTTTTTATAAGCAGTGGCAGATCCCTTACCCAAAAGGAGGTCGTTCGTAACGCTATGTCAGAACAGCAGATTCGAAAATCAGTCATCGCGGGTACCTGGTATCCCGCTGATGCCAACGAACTTCGCAAGGAGATTCGTGAATTGCTTGATTTGGCCAGGCCAGTGAAAATTCCCGGGAATATTATCGCGTTAATTTCGCCTCACGCCGGTTACGCGTATTCAGGGCCAACTGCGGCCATGAGTTATCGTCAAATTAAAGGACAATCCTACGATGCGGTTATCATCATTGCTCCCAGTCATCGCGAGGCATTTCAAGGCGCATCGGTTTATACCGGTGATGCTTACGAAACGCCGCTCGGTCTTGTACCTGTTGAAAAAACGATAGCCAATGCGCTTGTGCAAATCGATCCGGTCATCCGTTCATCCATGGACGGACATCGTGAAGAACACGCACTGGAAATTCATCTTCCGTTTTTGCAGGAAACACTTAAGGACTTAAAGATTGTCCCGATCGTCATGTGGGATTATTCGCTGGAAAATTGTCAAAAACTGGCGGCTGGCATAACAAAAGCGGTGCAAGGTCGAAATGTGCTGCTTATCGCCAGCACCGATTTATACCATGGCTATTCTCAGGAAGAATGTGAAGCGACCAATGATCGTACGATTAAAAATATGCTAAAGCTCGAACCGGAACAATTGTGCGAACGCTTTCAAAAACAGGAATTACAGGCGTGCGGCGCAGGCCCGGTTATCGTAGTTGAAATGGTGGCTAAATCTTTGGGGGCTGATGCAACCAAACTGCTACAGCGTACAAACTCAAATGAAGTCACAGGCAAAGATGGAGGATATGTGGTAGGTTACGCTTCTATTGCGATCTATACCAAAAGCAGCGACATGCAAACCATCGACAAAGCAAGCAAAGTAGGTGTTGACATGGGATTATCGGACGATGATAAAGCCACACTTCTAACTATTGCCCGACAGGCGATTGAATGTGCTGTTAGCGGCAAATCAGCACCCAAACTTACCGTATCATCGCCCATATTGAACGAACAGCGCGGCGGATTCGTTACGTTAACCAAACATAGCCAATTGCGCGGATGCATTGGATATATTCAGGCTGTCAAACCATTGGCCGAAACCATACAGGAAATGGCGCAAGCCGCCGCCACTCGCGATCCGCGATTTACACCTGTGAAGAAGAATGAAGTGGATGACCTGCATATTGAAATCTCCGTGTTGACACCAATTCGCGAAATTTCAGATGTTAATGAAATCGAAGTGGGCAAACATGGAATCATTATCGAGCGAGGCATGCGCAGCGGATTATTGTTACCCCAGGTTGCCACGGAATATGGCTGGGATCGGACAACATTTCTACAACATACCTGTCAAAAAGCCGGTTTACCAATGGATGCCTGGCAACAAAAGGATACGGTTATCAAAATTTTCTCTGCCGACATTTTTGAGGAGGAAGAATAATTCCGGACAATTTGCTTACACTCAGAATGATGATTCAAAAAAATATTCTCATATTGCATCAAGCAATATACAGCTATTATACAAATCAAATACTCATACACGATTGAAGCCTGGAGTTTTAAAAATCTCTCATTTTTTTTATTTTTGATACAGCCCAATAAAAGGCCAAATCTGAAAAACATACTGCGTTGAATATATTTACGGTTATCGATAGCTGTAATCCAGGAATATATTTTTGGTTACGCTCTTGCGCTATGCACCGACCTGCCTACCTTGCCGAATCGATCCATCTACCCCGATAATCATCTCCTCAACTACAACATCTGTTTTGCCTGACATCTGCACCGCTTGTTGAACCATCATGGTTAACCCACCGCAACAGGGAACTTCCATGCGGGGAACGATAATTTTTGGTATGCTATTATGTTGAAGAATCGCCGCAAGCTTTGTGGGATACGGACGAGTGTCATCCAGTTTGGGGCAGGCAACCACAACACTGCGACCGCGCAAAAATCGCCAGTGAATATCCGCAGAAGCCAATGGGCCGCATGTGCTCATCACAACCAACTCCTTATTATCAAAATAGGGTGCTTGTGGCGATACCAGGTGAATTTGTACCGGCCACTGTCCAAGCTCCGAAGGCATCATCTGCGCAGGGGCCACTGTTGAAGACGTTTGGGCTGCTGCTGGCTTTTCCACGACTCTCATACGGCTGCCAGGACACCCCATGTGCATATGAACAGACTTGTCTTTATGCTCATGCCGTTGCTGAGCTTCTTCCATTCTCCACACGGCCTCAATCCCTTGCGTTCCCAACAAATGTTCTTTTACGGCATTCTCATCAAACGGCACAGCTTCCCGTTCTTCTATTGTAAGTGCGCCGGTCGGACAGCTACCAACACAATCGCCGAATCCGTCGCAGAAATCTTCTTTTACCAGTTTTGCTTTGCCATCCACCAATTGTAATGCGCCTTCGGAACAGCCGACAATACACTCACCACAACCATTACATAAGTCTTCGTTGATGTGGATCATTTTCCGTTTCATAGTTGTTCTCCTGTTTTGTGTTGGTGTAATATAAATATTTCCGTTCGAAGGAACATTGACTAAAGTCAAGAAACGATTTTTTTTTTAAACAATGCTATTCAAAATCAGCTTTCAGAAAATTGATGCGACAAGAAGGTTGGTTCCTTCCAAATTATTATTATGTAAATTGATATCAATCAGCCCGCTTCATTTAAAAATTTGTGATTTATACTTGCTTTTATAAAAGGCAATATTTATCTTTCTCCAGGCAATTTTATCCATCAAAGAAAGGAAGCAAATTCCCCATGAGTCCTACCCAATTATCAAAATTAGAAGCGGTGATGCGCATTGTGCTCACTTTTTATGAGGCATTCAATCAGCATGATGGCGATAGTTTGTTGAAGCTTTTAAGCGATGATTGTATTATTGAAGATATAAGTCCCGCCCCTGAAGGTACTATTTACAAGGGGAAAGTGGCAATTTCTCTATTTTGGGAGAAGATATTTCGCGAGTCACCACAAGCCCATTTCGAAATTGAAGAAATTTTCGGTCTTGGCGCCCGCTGCGTTGTGCGCTGGAGCTACAATAGCTTGAGTACGGATGGTAGAAAAACACATTTTCGTGGAGCCGATATTTTTAAGGTAACCAACGGTCTTATCTGTGAACAATTGTCCTATGTGAAGTGTTAATGTATAAAATCTACCAATTACAGCAATTGAAGCGGAATATTGTGGGTGCAATATATTCTGTAAAAAATAGTGATTCATGTCAAAATAAGTAACTATTTGTTTTCTTTAATAAAATTAAAAATATCATCCAGAACAAATTCAGAAATTTTCGCTAATCCTATCGATCATATCGAGACTGACTTCCAAAATATTTTTTGTTGTATGGCGTACTTATCGACGATAACGCTAAATCCCATCCCAACCTGCGCCGCTTCTAATAAGCATTTGGTGCCGATAGCCTTGTCATATTAAGTGTTATTATACTTCACTCAACGTCAGAGATATTAGCAGTTTGATTTACAACTACCATTTCTTCATTTTGAAAATGGCGTACAAAATCCAGCACATCTTTTGGTGGTTTTGGTCGACTAAAATAAAATCCCTGAACAATTCGACAATTCTGATATTTCAAAAATTCCAATTGTTCTTCGGTTTCCACACCTTCAGCCACTACTTCCATTTGCAATGCGTTGGCCAGAGCAATTATCGCCCTGCTGATTTCCACATCGTTCTGATTCGATGGGATGTGTTGGATCAGGCTTTTATCAATTTTTAGCCGGTCAATCGGAAACCTGCGTAAGTAGTTCATCGATGAATAGCCTGTGCCAAAATCATCCACTGAAATCGAAATTCCACATGATTTGAAAATATTTAATTTTTCCGCTGTGTCTTCGATGCTATCAAAAAATGCTTTTTCTGTAATTTCAAAATCCAGCAGGTGCATCGGCACACCAACCGAATTAATAATTTCAAGTACATGTGTTGTAATATTTCGTTGTTTCAAATAGTTACTGGAAATATTTATTGAAAGCCGTAAGTCAGCAAATCCTTCATTTACCATGTTTTTCAAATGCAAACATGCTTGTTCCAGCACCCAATCTGTCAGGTCAAGAATTAAGTGCGACTCTTCAGCAATGGAAATAAATTTATCCGGGGAAACCAGGCCAAGATCAGAGTTTTTCCAGCGTATCAAGGCCTCCAAGCCAATGACTTTATGATCTTTAATGTCAATCTGGGGTTGATAATACAGAAACAACTCATCGTTCTGGATGGAATTACGCAGTCGAGTCTCAATCTTTGAGCGTTCCATAACCGCTTCGTTCATATCATCATGATAAAGCTGGTAATTGTTCTTCCCCATTTCTTTTGCCTGATACATTGCAATATCAGCCAACTTAATCAGTTCATTAATATCCGTTGAATCCTGAGGATACATAGCAATGCCGATGCTGACCGATGAGAACACCTCATGTTGCTCGATATAATGACTCGAAGAAAATGCATCAACAATCTTTTGAGCTACATACACCGGCGTGATTGAATTGGAGATATTTTTAAGAATTACTGTAAATTCATCGCCGCCCAGCCGCGAAATAGTATCGATCTCCCTAAGTTTTGCGGTCAGTGTATTGGCGACATGCTGCAAAAATTTGTCACCGATTAAATGTCCCAAAGTATCATTTATCTGCTTAAAATTATCAAAGTCTATAAACAGCAATGCCACCATCTTCTTTGAACGGATGGCTTCGGCAATCGCCTGTCCTAGCCGATCCATAAACAATGTGCGATTGGGTAATCCCGTGAGCACATCATAGTAGGCCAATTTATGAACCTGGACTTGTGCCTGCTTGCGCTCTGTAATATCAGAACTCATTCCGATATAATTACTCAATTCTCCTTTCTTGTCGCTCCGGATACTACTAATTCGTAGCCATTGCCCATATAATTCGCCACTTTTTCGGCGATCCCAAATTTCCCCCTGCCAAAATCCTTTTAGTTTTAGTTGATCCCACATATCTACATAAAAATTATGATCATTCCAGCCGGATTTTAGAATTCGTGGTGTTTGATTAATGACTTCTTTCTTGTGATATCCGGTAATCTCCATGAAGGCGTTGTTTACCTCCAGAATTTTGCCATTGGGATCAGTAAGAATAATTCCTTCACGGGAATTTTCAAATACCTTGGCTAACAAGCGGATGCGTGCCTGATCGACCTTGTTTCTGATACGTGATTTTAGATAAAACCACAAAATGACACTAATGAAAACAAATACAGCCAGTACGAATGGCAAAATATTTTTCAAGTGCTTAAATCCACTCGTTTGAATTTCTTCGTTGGGAATGAAATATATTAATTGCCAGTAACTTTGGCATAATAATTCCGAAACGTTTTTATCATTTGCATTTCGATTTAATTCATCATGCGGCATAATTTTATGATGAACAAATATACCAAACGGATTACTGAAGACATGTCCCGTTTTTGCGTTTATTAATTGCCAGGTCTTTTCATCAAAATGGGTTTTAAACATTTTGTTCTGGTTCGCTTTAAGCACATGCCCCCATTCATCCGAAGGTGAAGGACCAATTATCCAATGGCCATCTTCATCTGTGAGGAAAACCTGGCCGGGTAAATCGTTAAAAGCATTTTTTAGTTTATGAATTAAATCACTACCCTTATAATTAAGAACAAGAATCATATCTGGTTCTTGAGATTCTTTGCAGAGCGGTATCCCAAATCGAATTACAGGTTTATACGGCTCTTCTAATTGTCCGTGCTCGACATTTAAATCGAAAGCAGAAACAAAAATTTGATGTTGCTTTAATTTAAACGTTTGAAATACGTACGGATGATTCAGATTATTCTGGAGTAAATTTGGTGAAATAATTTGTGCCCGATGGTCATAATTGTCAATTCGTAGTTGCTCATTTCCCAGATTGTCGATTAAACGAATCTGATCATAGCTATCACGCTGATCCGAAAAAATCAGATAATTCTCTGATAAAAGCCGATAAGAATCAGTCGGACTAATACCTTTTTGCGGAAAAATTGCATACTGCCCGGCCAGGTATTTTATATCCGATACAATCGCTGAAAATAAATCCAGAACTATTCCCTGTGCTTTCTCAGTCAACAATTCCGCCGATTGGGAGGTTTTTTCATGTTTACTGTTAACCTCACTTACGTACAATCCGGCCACCGTCACAATCAGGATACCAAGCACCGTTGCTATGGAAATTAAATAACTTACCAGGAACGAGCGTTTAATTTTTGTAAAATTCATAGATTCGTTTTCATTAATAAACAGACAGTATGCCACACCAATTATTAAACCGTGTGGCATCCACCGTCTTTTATTGTTATCGGATATTATCGCATTAAAATCAATTTCCTTACTTCATGATAACCATTTGTTTGAAAATGATAGAAGTATATTCCTGAAGGCAAGCCTCGGGCGTCAAATATTACTTGATGAACGCCTGCCGGACGATAATTCCGGATCAACGAAATTACGTGCTGTCCCAGAAGATTGTAAACATCCAATGAGACACGCCCGCCGCTCTTTAGTCGATATTCAATCGTAGTTGTCGGATTGAACGGATTGGGATACGCCTGGATTACTGAGTATTCATCCGAACTCTTAATCTTTTGATGCTCGTGGACTGCGGTCATTGGCTCTGCCGGATGTGCATACAGGCCGGTGCCGGTTCCCACTAATAATTCATCATAATAGATAAAATTAATATCGGTACCTACCGGATATTCATAATATTTCGTCCAGGCGCCGGTTCCGGTGGAATCGATATAATAAATTTCGTTGGCAATTGCCAGATACAAATCATCCGATGGATCGAAAGTGAGTGACTTTGCAGCTCCTTCTGCCGGGAGCGCTGCATAGGAAATCAATGTCCATGACGTATCGGTTTCCTGCCGATAGACACGCGGTTCACGTGTGGTTCCATTCACACCACACGCATAAACTGTAGTATCCGAATCAAACGCCAGTCCGAATGCGCCGAAATTGGTTATTCGTGTACCCGTGGTCGCTGACCACATATTGTTATGAAATGTAATTCCATGCGTCGGATGGTATTCAATCACTTTCACGCCATACGATCCATCATCAAAATCGCATGCCACATATACGAATGCGGTATCGCCTCGGGTAACAATCAACAGGTCTTTCACTTCGATATTACCCGGTGCACTCACACGATTCCAGGTGCTGCCGCCATCTTCCGTATAAAAAATGCCGCCATCCACACCCGGTGAATAGGAGTTGAACCCAATGAATACAACATTGGGATTATGCGGATGCAGCGCAATTGCCGTCAATGTTGTGAAAATATCAAATCCGAAACTCGGGTCGGTGGTCGAATCGAACAGCCGATCCCAATTAGCGCCACCATCGCTGGTTTTATAAAGACGGACATTGCCCGCGTAAGCCGTGCCGCCGGTTGTGTCGTGCAAATCCATTTCCGTGCAATAATACGGCGAGCCATCCCCCATCGGCCAGAAGGTGCTCCACGCTTCCGACGCAGCGCCATAATCGCGCACAAAACGCACGCCCGATTTGGATGCAGTCCAGGCCATGGTTTTCGATGTATCCATACTGAATCCGTTGACCTGCACGGCTTCCACGCCATCATCAATTTCAAAAATATCCGCGCCATTATTAACTGAAGCGCCAATTCCTTGATCCGTCGTAAAATAAACGACCGCCGGGTTATTCGGGTCAATTTTTACCGGCCCATCGTTGGGATGCGTTTCAAAACTTGAAAATCCGAGACTGGTCCATCCTGACAAGCCGCTATCTGTACTATATCGCGATCCCATATACACGAAATACGGTGAGCTGCCCCACGAACAAGTGATAGCATTTTGAACAGTACCGTTCAAGCCGATATCTAACGTGTCCCACACTGCACCTTCGTTATCCGAATATGCCATTATCGAACGCCCCGAGTTTGTCCAGGTTGCAGCGAAAATTCGACCATCCGGGCCAATTCCAAACGAATCATAAAAATGTGATCCCATACCACTTGTGGGTAGCCTGGTTACAGTTGTGCCCGGTGTCAGCGCATCAAAACGTCCCTGCGTTTTAATGATATACGGCGGCGCTCCCGGCACAAATACATACACTGAATCATTAGCAGGATTAACCATAAAATTGATCGGGCCCTGCGGAAAAGACGCCAATAGCAGAATACTGCCGGTTTCCGTGTAGGTACCATCGGCTGCAATGATTCCAAAATGTAAGTACAAATCACCGCTATTATCCTTTAACAGAAACAAGCGCCCATTCTTTGTGCGAACAGCGCCAGCGCCATTCGCTACCAGTTGGCGTGTTCCGGCATGAATTGTACAGCTATAGGCATCCATATTATGTATCAAAAACAATCGCTGCGATGCGCTATCTGCAGCCAAATCACGAACTCCTGTACCAAAATCATCATCTTCATCAAAATCCGGCACACAATTAAATGCACCGAATAGCGGCGCAGAACCGCCATGATAAACGTTGGCGTAAAAAACAGAATTGGCGCTTTCCGTAGAAATAAATACCCGGGTCGTATCCCATGATACGGCGACAGCTTCAATCGCCCGAATTCGTCCGCCAAACACCGGTAATGCAGTTGGAGACGATGGAGATGTTTGCGATTTCGCTTCATTAAACCCATGCGCAATTATCAATATACCTATGATAATTGCTACATACCTTGACATATTTGTTTTCACCCAACCCGTTAGTAAATGTACTATTCTCATGAATCCTCCCTGTAAGTATTATGATATTTAAACGATGTTACTTCTTAATTATCGAAAGAATTTGAGAAATTATGAGAGGAATGTTTCATAAACATAACTTATTGTGTCAAAGTTAATGTACTGCAAAACTAATTGTGCCCGGGCAATCACATTGATACCAGTAGTAGTCCACAGAAAAGAATTCCCACAGACAAATGGATGTAGCATATTTTCTAATCACAATTCTCAATTATGAACCAATGTTTTTTAAACGGATTTCTGCATTACTTTTCCGATGGAAACGAAACAACATCAACCATCAAGGACTTTGTTAATAAACAACCTGACTAAATCAACGGAATAGTTAATCTTCGTCACTTTTGTTTTTCTTCGTATCCTTATAGTTTGGGGCTTTTACGGTGTCTAATTTTTCAGGTCAGAGATATTTAGGAACCAATTGCGAAGTGTACTTGATGTTAACAATATCCATTTGAAATAAAAAAGGGAATCGACACGTAGCGATTGCACTACGGGTGACTCCCTTTTCACGGATAATTACACAGTAACTCAATTTATATCAATTTGTGAATGGCCGCTTCTAGTGATATTTGTTGATGTCTTCTCCACCATTAATATCGACCACCCATGTTGAATGTTCAGTGTATTGCAAAAAATTCATAACTATGGGGATAAATCAGGCGGGAAACAGGATCATCATGTTATATTGGTTTATAGCACATTGTTAAATAGATAATTGGGAGAAGGCATTTGTGTCGTTTCAATATTGGATGGCTTTGTTGGTCCGCCGCGGCGGACTCAGCCAACGGTTTATTCCGTACCCTGAGCTTGCCGTCTCGCAGCGGCGTGCTGCTGCTGTTCGCGGCGCGAACGGTGTCGAAGGGTACAATCACCATCATTTTTCGAATGGATACAGGCATTTTTTGGTGTGAAAACGATACTCATTCAAATTCATTTTCTAGCGTTGCTTTTATTAACTTAATCTGGCTCACTATCAATCAATAAAAAATTAACAAAGAATCGGAAAATGTTTAATCAATCCTTTAATCCAATCAGAATGTTTATTGAAGATATAATCCATAAATAAAAATGATAGCAAAATAACGGATGCCAGGCCAATCACCTGAGGTTCAATATTGATCATCGCTAACAGTTCGCTAAAAAGTTGATAGGTTTTTTCCAATGGCCGAAACGCGGTCACAATAGTATTCATCCATAAATTTTGAAAATATGCCGTTCGCGTAAAAATAATAAGTGCGATCAGCAGTATTAGCCCGGAGGCAAGGCCAGCAATAACAAACAACCAACGTCCGAACCGACGCTGTGCAATATTTGCCTCAAGCCGATGCAAAACGATATCTGCAAAATCAGGATTTATTTGCAAATCAATGTCACGATTTAATGCTGTCGAAAGCGATTGATAGTGCGCTAATTCCTGTCGACACTGTGCACAGTATTGCAAATGTCGTTCAATAATCTGTCGTTTGGCCTGACCGACCTCATTTTCCACATATTCCTGTAAATCTGCATGTGAAATATGATTTAGTTCCATATATCCTCCTGTGCATAGGTGCTTATTAGCCTATCCTTCAGCCATTTACGCGCGCGGAATAAATAATTTTTCACGGTTCCTTCCGGTAGATGTGTAATCTCGACAATCTCCTGGTACGTCATATGTTGCAAATGATACAGTGTGATAATTGTCCTGAATTGTATCGGCATCGCGCTAATCGCCTGTTGTAACCGGGCCGTCATATCCTGTTGTTCCGTATATTCCTCAGGTGAGATCATATCACCCGGCTGCATTTCAAAATCCCCATCGATGTCAAGATCATTGAACAACGGGATGCGCTTCTTTTCAAGGTAATTTAGACAATGATTATAGGCAATCTGGGCGATCCAGGTTGACAACTTAGCATTAAATTGAAATTTGGACAGGTTTTCAAATACTTTTATAAATACGTCCTGGCAAATATCTTCACGATCTTCCACGCGATCAACCATGCGTGTGACAATATGAAAGACTAATCGCTGATAGTCATTCATAATCGTCTGAAATGCCCGTGTATCACCGCGTATAATTTTCTCAATCAGGACTTTTATATCGTTCATGTCTAATCAGACAGTTAAAATGAATAAAGGTTGCACTTATTTAAAAAAATATTACTATTTGATCCCGCTATATTATTGAATCAAAAAAATAGGTGCGTAGTCTGAGTTTATCGAAGGCTACTTATCCGGATGTTCATTTACACATATAATAAATCAATCTTTCAATGGAAGCAAGAATTTATTAATATTCCTGCAACAAATTATGATCTTGTCTGTCTCATTTATCAGAATACAAATTAGAGATACCAAATCCGGAGGTTATATTATGCATGATTTTGAAATTTTTATCCCGATCGCGTTATTCATATCCATCGCCTATTCTATAAAGGTAGTCACTGAAAACAGACTTCGAAATTCACTTATTAAACGCGGCCTGGTCAAGGATGAATTAAAAATTGCCTACTCACAAAATTGGGAAATGTCAGCGCCAAGTTCATTAAAGTGGGGCATTGTGTTGATTTTTATGGGACTTGCCTTTTTATTTATTTACTTCATCCCAGAGTTTGATTCCGAAAAATTAATGGCGGCTGTACTGTTCGTGATGGCAGGGTTAGGTTTTATTGCCTATTACGGTTTAGGCAGCTATATGAGTAAAAAGCAACCGGATAGTATGGATATTAAATAATTACGGACTAACCCCCTATATTAATTATGGGTAGTCGGCTAGATAAGAAAATAAGAACAATTTCATAAAATGAGGATTTCTGACCATGAATAACTTTGAATTCTTTATCCCAATCGTGTTGTTTATGTGCGTTGCCTTTATTATTAAAGTTATTTCTGACAATCGCGTTCGCAAGGCAGCCATAGATCACGGGCAAATTAATGAAAATATCAAGTACCTGTACTCTCAAAATTGGGAGAATGCAGTCCCCAGCTCGCTTAAATGGGGCATTGTACTTATCTTCATGGGTCTCGCCTTCTTATTGATTCAATTTGTTCCGGATTTTGATTCAGATAAACTGACGGCTGCGATCTTGTTCATTATGGCAGGTTTGGGATTCATTGCTTATTACGCACTGGGGAAATATCTTTATAAAGTAAATGAGTTAAAAAAACAAAATGAATAGGATACAAAAAAACTCCCGTGCCATTTGCTCGCGCGGGAGTTTTTTCTTTGTCATTCAATTTCAAAAATTTACTTTTTAGCTATTGTTTCGCTTTGTTGTTCTTTCCATAATTCGGCAATACCGGCAATACTACTTAGAATTCCTGATGCTTCTATTGGCAGGAAGACTTTCGTAGCCTGCCCATCGGCAATTTTTGGCAAGGCTTCCAGATATTTAATCGCAATCAGGTCGTTGGTGGGATTCCCGTCGTGAATAGCGGAATAGACAGTATTAATCGCTTCAGCTTCACCTTTGGCAACCGTCAGCTTCTGGAACCTTTCGGCTTCAGCGACCTTTTTAATCGCTTCCGCTTTACCTTCAGCTTGAAGAATCGCAGCTTCACGCACACCTTCGGCTTCAAGAATGGCGGAACGTTTCCGACCTTCCGCTTCCAGAATCATAGCGCGTCGTTCTCGTTCAGCTTTCATCTGACGGTGCATCGCTTCTGTCACATCACGTGGCGGTTCGATACGTTGCAATTCAACACGCGTGACACGTGTCCCCCATTTATCGGTAGCATCATCCAATATCTGACGCAATTGAGTATTAATTTGATCGCGTGATGTTAACGATTCATCAAGCGCCAGATCACCGATCAGATTACGGAGATTTGTCTGGGCAAGTTTTGTAGCAGCGGCATAAAAATTGGCTACATTGTAGGTCACTTTTACCGGATCAGTCACTTCAAAATAGACAACCGCATCTACTTCAACCGCGACGTTATCTTTTGTGATCACTGCTTGCGGTGGTACATCGTGTACCTGTTCGCGCATGTCCACTTTCTTGAGAATTTCTAGAAAGGGCACAATAAATGTCAATCCACTTTCAACAGTGCGTTGATATTTTCCCAATCGTTCAATAAGCCCCTTTTCCCAGGGCCGGACAATTTTTAATCCGGTTGCAGCAATTATAAAAACAACCACAGCGACAATGACATACAGACCTATCATGTTAAGCTCCTTCTTTTAGTTCAGTAACAATAACCCGTGTTCCTTCAACCCGTAATACTTTCACTTTTCTGCCGGTTTCAATTAATTCATTGTGTTCAGCGCACGCCCGCCATTCTTCGCCACCCAGGCGAATTCGACCACAATTTTGCGCATCGTTAATGTCTTCTATCACTGTGCCAATTTTTCCAATCCAGCGATTCGCACCGATACCTTCGGGTTGTTGAGCTGTTACCTTGTCCGCAAAACGTCTGGATACAGAGATTAATATTCCTGAAACAATAATAAAACTACCCCACTGCCATCCGGCATGTAAGCCAAACATCGCTAGCAATCCGGCAACTGCTGCACCAACGCCAAACCATAAAATAAAAAAACCGGCTGTAAAAATTTCACCAATCACAAACAAAGCAGCCAGCACCATCCATATCCACCAGACTTGCAGATCCATACAACACTCCTTTTTCTATTAACACTGCCTGGATTATCATATCAAAATTTACATTACTTTACGGGATGAAAAACTTTTTTGTTCCATTCTTTTTCCCGGCTGGTGCTTGTTAAACGCGCGTTTGGCAGAATTACACATCGTTTTAAAATTTATTCACGAATCCGGGTAAGAATTTTATTTGTATTTGCAGAGCCGAAATGAATCACTCCATCGCCTTTGGATATGCACCATATTGCCGTTTCCATTGGGATGCTATTTCAAGAAATTCATCATAACTATGCGCTCTGATGAAGTCGATTGCCTCACGATATTTCTTGTACTTATATCCATTATGTGAATGAAAATTATTAATTATTTCGCAAGAGTCATATTCTTTACAATCGGCGCATGTAATCAATCCTTTTGTCAAGCAACAAACTTTCATTTTACATTTTGCTTTTGAAATATCACGTTCGCCGGTATCATATCCCAATTTGCAACCTTTGCAGAGATTATCTTTCATTACCGGACATGTTCCGCAATAAGCGCCACAACAACCGATGTGCATAATACTCATCACGATTACCTGTATTCTGATGTCATAAGTAATTCAATGCTACGACCGTACTTTAGCTTTAGTGATACAAATTTTTCATTTGCTGCAAAATGAATTAATTCCACTGCCATTGAATTTGAATTCCCGGCGCCATTTGTAATTGCGGACCCGGCACCGGCAGTGCTGTTATTGCCATGTTCATATTTAATGCTGATGAACGTTGATCTATTCCAGCCGATGACGGGCTATAGGCATGATACATCGCCCAAAAACCGCCGATAGCGCCAAGCGAGCTGCTGCCGAGATAAAATGTACTATTATCATTATTTTCATCGGCTATTAAATAGGCAATTCCCAAGCCTAGCAAACCACCTGCAACACCCCCAAGATTTATTAGCGTACCTTGCGATGTTGAAAAATTGTTGTGACTGGTTAACAGATGCCCACACCCCAAGCCAACTGCCGAACCAAGCAGGGTTGCTGACCAGTAGGCATCACTTTTGCCATCGGCAAATCCATCGGCAAAAACAAGAGGAGCATAAGCGCCAAGAACGGTCGTTCCATAAGCAACATATGCATCACCTCGCGTATACGTCTGCTGACTTGAAAGCCATTTACCGGTCCATAAGCCGAGGCCGGAACCCGCGAGCCACAATGCACCCATGCCACGGATATTATCATCATTGTAGAAATCGGCCAGACTTGCTGTGCCAGCACCCCAAAATATACCGACATCGCCACCCAGGCCGATGCATTCAGCAGTTCCCGGAAGCATATTATTCTTGTCAGCTACGTGAAAATCCCACAAGGCTTCGCCGACACTTGTCAGGATGCTCAAAGCAAGTGTAGCTCGGGAATCGGAATTATCTCCAAACAATGCTGCGCTCAGGGCAAACCCATGAAAAATACCGCGGACGCCACCGTACATAGTTAGCGTAGCTATCCCATCGGTAACCGGGTAGTGACGTGTGGCGCGTAAAGTTGAGAAGAATGTAGCGCTGCTGGTTAGCATATACAATGCCAGCGCGGTTTTTCCGTCACTAACATCCAGTGTGGCGGGAACAGCCCACCCGTAATATCCTATACCTAGACCAAGTGAGCCGACAACCAATTTGGTGCGGGCATCTTCATTTCTTTCCGCACCCGGTCGTTGTACCTTTAATCGGTCGGCTATTTTTCCCCTTAATGCGGATAGCTGCTCGGCATTTAGAAAGATTCGCTTTTTGTATATTTGTCCCTGATGTTGATAATACACTTCCAGCACAAAATTGTCATCATCAATCTGAAACAGCCGTGCCTCTTGAAAACCTGAATAGTCCGTAAATAGGCGCAGGTTAGATTCGTGATGCTGATTGAGTATATAAATCGTACCCTGGCTATCAAACGGAATTTGTCTTTCCTGAGCTACTGATATTGAAGCAAGCAGAATTACAAGCACAGCAATAACCAATTTACATTTCAGTATCATGGTTCGCCTCGCTTATTTAACGATCCAAAAGAGCATTACCTATCCGTTAACCGGATATTGAACGATTGTAATAAAATTTTAGTATAATGTCAAGTAAATTCTAACGGTAAAGGCTATTCTTGAGCAAAACGAAATAGTTGACACGAGAGTGCATGAATTGGGAGGTATCAGCAGGCAGCCAACAATGGTTAGCTCTATAAGCATAGAAGGAACCCTTTTCAGATGGACTCCTTCCATGCTATCATTAAGAAATCTTCAAATGAAGCGATTTACGAATTAAAGGAACAATATGATTATCCATTCACGATCGAATTTATTCCTTCTCCATTACCGCATATAGCGTTGGCAGCACGAACAGCGTCAATAATGTCGCCGTAATTAATCCGCCGACAACCACGGTCGCCAGCGGACGTTGCACTTCCGCGCCAATGCCACGGGAGACAAGCAGGGGCAGCAATCCAAGTGTAGTTGTCAACGCGGTCATCAGGACTGGCCGGAGACGCAGCCGCGCGCCTTCGATAAGAGCTGAATGCAGATTGCGTCCCTCCTTGCGCAGTTGATTGAAATACGACACCATCACGATGCCATTTTCTACAGACACGCCGAACAACGCGATAAATCCAACCGATGCCGGCACCGACAAATACTGCCCGCTGATCCACAACGCAATCACGCCGCCAATCAACGCCAGCGGCACATTGATGATGATCAATGCAGCATTACGCACCGAACCGAACGATGAGAACAGCATAATAAAAATCAGCAGGATTGTCATCGGCACGATATTCGCCAGACGTTTCATTGCACGTTGCTGATTTTCAAACTGGCCGCCAAATTCAATATAATAACCGGGCGGCAAATTGATATTCCTATCTACCATATTCTGAATGTCATTCACCACGCTGCCCATATCGCGGCCGCGCACATTACATTGCACCATCCATTTGCGCTGATTGTCCTGCCGGTTAATTTGCACCGGACCGATCACTGTTTTGATTTCAGCGACATCCGCAAGCGGTATTAAGCTGCCATTGGATGTGTGCACGTACAGTTGGGAAATCGCGTCCACGGTATTGCGAAATTTATCTTTCATGCGCACGAGCACATCAAAACGCCGCACACCGAGATAGACCTGACCGATCACCTCGCCACCGACGGCAGCCTCGACGATTTCCTGTACCTCATCTACATTGATGCCGTATCGGGCGCACATGTCCCGGTTCACGATTATTTGGACTTGTGGCTGTCCAAACGATTGCTCGACCGACAGATCAACCACGCCCGGAATATCAATGATTGCCTCCCGGATTTCTTCCGCTTTCTTTCGCAGCACATCCATGTCTTCGCCATACACATTCACCGCCAACTCTGCTTTTACGCCGGCAAGCAACTCTTCAAATACATTCTGAATCGGCTGGGCAAAACTCAACTGCACGCCGGGATACACAGAAAGCACTTTTTCCATCTTCTCGATTAATTCTTCCTTATTACGTGTCTGTTTCCACCGGGAGATTGGCTCCAGCTCGATATGCACTTCAGCAAAATTCACCGGGTGCGGATGCGATCCGGCCTCGGGCCGACCGATGCGCGAAATCACCTCCTTCACTTCGGGGAAGGCAATCAACTTCTTTTCCAGACTGCGCACCGACGCTGTCGCCTGCACCAGCGACGTTGACGGCGCCATGGTGACACGCAGCAACACGGAGCCTTCTTCCAGTGTAGGCATGAATTCGGTTCCTAAAAACGGCATTAACAGCAGACTGATGATCAGCAAAATGGCGCTCAATAATATTACCAGGCGTCGATGATTCAGACTCCATTCAAGCGCAGGTTGATAAAATTTGTTCAGCGGCCGCATTATGCCGACATCCTGACCAATGGCTTTTCCGCGCTTCAGAAAGAACGTCGCCAATGCCGGCGCGATTACCAGCGCAACGAGTAGCGAGCCCAGCAATGCAAACGCAATGGTGTAAGCCATCGGACTGAACATTTTGCCTTCGACACCCTGCAACGTAATTAGCGGCAAGAACACGATAATAATAATTCCGATCGCGAAAAAGATCGGGCGGCCGACCTCGGTTGTGCCTTCCCGGGCAATCTCAACGATTGATTTCGTGCCATCGTTATTTTGCAGATGCCGGTAAATATTCTCCACGACCACAATTGATGCATCTACTAGCATGCCGATGCCAATCGCCAGGCCGCCCAGTGACATCAGGTTCGCCGATAATCCAAATTGTTTCATCAAAATAAAAGCGATGAGCAGACACAGCGGAATCGAAAATGCTACGATCAGTGCTGACCGAAACTCTCCTAGAAAGAGCAACAGTACGATGACCACGAGAATGCCACCGATGAACAGAGCTGATTTGACGGTGCCAGTCGCCTTCGCCACCAGTTCAGTCTGTTCGTAATAGGGGACCAGTTTAACGCCTTCGGGAAGTGATTTCTGCACAGACTCCAGTTTTTGATAGAGTCGGTCGATCACTTTACTGGTGTTTTCACCATATAGCATAATCACGATCCCGGACACAACTTCCTGCTCGCCATTGCGTGTAACCACGCCTCGGCGCACAGCAGCGCCAATATCCACAATGGCGACATCCTTCAACAAAATCGGAAAGCCATCCTGTGATTTCAGGACTATCGATTTCAAATCATCAATCGAGCTAACCAGCCCCAGACCACGCACAAGAAATTCCTCCGAGCCTTTGACGATAAACTGACCGCCAACGTTGCGATTGTTGGCTTGCACAGCGTTGATCACGTCATCAATTGTTAGATTGAATTTGATGAGTTGATTCAGATCCAGTCTTACCTGATACTGCAATACATTACCCCCCACAGAAAGAATGTCGGTGACCCCCTTAACTGTACGCAACTGGAATTTAACGATCCAGTCATTGACGGTGCGCAAATAAATATCTGGCGGCAATCCATCTGTCGGCGCACCATCTGCGATTGTGAGGTAATAAATGAATATTTGACCAAGCCCCGTGGTGATTGGGCCTAACATTGGCCGCTCATCAGTTTCAGGAATTTCTTCGGCGGCTTTTGCCAGACGTTCGGACACGATCTGACGGGCAAAATAAATATCAACATTATCTTCGAAATAAACATACACCGCTGCCATACCAAACGCAGAGGTCGATTTCACCTGGGTGACACCGGGCAAACCGTTCATAGCAGATTCGATCGGGTATGTGATCAGCCGTTCCACTTCTTCGGGCGCCATGCCGTGGGCTTCGGCAAATACTGGCACCATCACTGGTGAGATGTCCGGAAAGGCATCGATTGGCAGTTGCTGGTATGAGAAAATCCCGAGACCAATCAGGACAATCATTAAAATTATGACGAGCATGCGTTGATGCAACGCGAATTGAACTATTTTTTCTATCATTAAATTCTCCTAAATCCTGTACAGTGCAATGTTCCCTGGTATCCTCTCAAAAAAAAAGTTGGTAGTAATTAAAATTGAAATCAAATAGCTTCTCAAAATTTTGCAGAGCGCAAAGAGCATAGCAAAAGCATAAATCTATCACTATGCTCCATGCACTATGCACGTTGCATGTATAGCTTTACCATCCAATATTGAAAGGATACGTTCCCTGCTACTTGGGAAATATAATCAGGTTGTCCAGCGAACAATTCATCGTTCCGCATGTCTCTGGCAGAACGAGTAAACGAGTACATTTTTATATTTACATTTTAAAATTAATGCGCATGCCCATGACCAAAACTGTTTTTCGCTTGCTCGGACTTAATAAAAAATGCGCCTTTAAACACCACCCGCTCACCTGTGTTCAATCCACTCGTTACTTCCATCCAGCCGTTGCTGGATCGGCCGATTTCGATTTCCCTGACGATAAACGATTGCGGTTCATGTTCGACAAAAACTGAATAGTCACTATGCTGATCCATAACAACCGCAGCTTCCGGAACAGCCAAAAGTTCATCATTGTCTTCTCCAGTATGCACACTACACGTAACAAAAAGATTTGGAATTAGTACTTTTTCCGGATTTTCAATTTCTACAAAACAATCAATCGTGCGGGTATCGCCTTTCACCTCCCGGCCAATACGGACGACTTTTCCTTCAGATGCACTGCCAGTAAACGACTGGGGGATAATTTTAGCCGATTGACCGATGCGGATATGCGCAAGGTCTTTTTCATACAATGAAATTTGCGCCCACAACCGTGATAGATCGACGACATGAAACAGATTACTGGCCGGCTCTACACGCTGTCCCAACCGAATCGACCAGTCGGTGACTGTTCCGGCAATCGGGCTTTTCAGAATTAGCCTGCCCGATGCAGGTTGATTATTCAGAAGCGCTTCGGCTTCGGATTTGGAAAAGCCAATCGAATAAATCGCCCGTTCAGCAGCGTCCAGTTCCGCCTTCGCAGCTTGAGCTTCTGCCTGTTTTGCCAGCAACTCTTTTTCAGAACCAATCTGTTCCGTCATTAATTTTTGATGACGCACTAAATCTTTCTGTGCAACGTTATACTGAGCAGCGGCGCGGATGTATGTCGATTGCGCAGCGCCGATTTCCGGTGATTCAATTTCGCAGAGCGACGCACCCCCAACAACATAATCACCAATTCCAACTGAAATTGCCACAACGCGTCCGCCAATAAGCGATCCCACAAACGCCTCACCATCCGGGCGAGCGACGATTTTGCCAGGGTAAATTTTGACTTGTTCCAGTTTTCGTAAAGTTACAGGTTCGACTTGTATGCCGACTTCCTTCATTATTTCCGGTGTCATGACAATCTCACCGCTATGTTCGGTAGAACCTTGCTCATGTGCATCATGATTGTGGCTCTGTTCAGCATCATGAGCGCCGCCGGTACATTGGATTGCCAGATATGACATAAGAAGAATGAGTATCATATAAAAATTGTGTTTCATTTATATCTCCTTTGTTAAGAGCTATCAACTTTCAACTCTCAGCTTTCAAAATTTCGTTTAGCAATCTATTATATCGTTCCGCCAGGAAGCGGTAGCACTTTTAATTTTTATCATCCTGGAATCCCGCCAAACGATCCAGCTCAAATGATTTTTGATAGTATTGAAACAGCGTTTCCGCATATTGATTGCGCGCCCGGAACATTGTCCGTAATGCTTCAATCACTTCCCAGTATGCCATTTCCCCCTCTTCATAGCTGCGGGTTGCTATTCGTACAAGCTCATCGGCAGCCGGCATTAAATTCGTTTGCCAATTCGTTACCTGCTCCGCTGCGATTTCCATATGATGATAAGCACGATCAATTTCCAAACGTAACACTGATCGGCGTGAGGCGAGTTGAAACTGCGTTGCTTCCATCTGATACTTTGCAGCCTTGATTTGGCCGCGTTCTTTAAACAGACTCCAGATCGGAATACTCAATCCGATTTCAACCCCCCAGGCATGACTGTCTGCGGGATCAGGAAATCGTTGCTGAAAATAGTTCACACCGATTCGCGGCAGCAGGTTAAACCAGGCCAACGTGTAATCGGCGCTTTTTTGATGTCTTGCCAACCGCAGACTCTGTAATTCAGGATGATTCGTAACCACCAATTGCGTCACAGAATCTTCATTAATGACAATCCGTCTGAATCGGAAGTCACCCGTCACGATCACGCTATCGTACGCCGATCGTCCAAGCAACATATTAAATTCTCGCTGTGCAAGATGAGTACTTTGTTTCAACTGACTGCGATAATTATCGACTTCTGCCAGTTCGACCTGCATCTTCAACGCCTCATACGCTGTAGCATCGCCAAGTTCAACTCGCTTTTCTGCTTTCCGCTGAAGTTCCGCAGTCAAACGATATAACTCGTCCACATTTTGGATTTGTTGCTGAAGCTTCAACATTTCATAAAATTTTGTTTTGACATCACAGACAAGATTCAGTCTCACTTGCGCAAATTTGAACGCCTGGCGTTTTATTTCCAGACGTTGCCGCTGGCTTTGATAGTAATATGACAGGGGAAAGTCGATCTGCTGTATGATGCCGGTTTTGCGTTCGCCATCATGGTTCCAGTCGATATGTTGACCACGCAAGCCTTCATATTCAACGTAAAATTCCGGATTTTCCGGAAGCAGGGCGTTCCAGCGTATCGCTTTGGTTGCCTGTAATTCTGCGGTCGCTTGTTGCACTTCCGGATTATTTATTATTGCATAGGATACAGCCTGTTCGACTGTCATTGGTTGAGCACAAAGCGACACAGCAATCTCCAAATATAGACCGCACGCTACAATCGTTATCTTCATAGGATTCTCCATTGCAGTGAGATAAATCGATGATGGTTGATTTAATAAAAATACAAATGTGACCAATCATAAAATCATGTATTCTCCCCGATCGGACGTAATTATCCCTACCGGAAAAAATAAATTATGAAATTTGATTGGATGATCGCAGATTAGCCCAAAAGCGGCGGATGGTCGATCGAAGGGTAGTACGCTGTAAAATGAATTTTAGGGATGGCGATAAAATATGGATTTTCGATTAAACAAACAAGGAATGTACTTTTTATTTCAATACTAATTCGCATTATGTGACAGGGACACGTGCATGAGTGGGCAGCGCCCTGATCGGGGCAATTCCCGCCTTCATCGGTGATTGATTTTACATGTTGGTATGCTGTTGGGAATGGAATGTCTTCGTTATTATCGCCATGACTGTGTGCGACATGGCAATCCAGACAGCTTGCGCTGGAAAATAATAACAAATGAATGGCACACAGAAGCAGTAATAGCCTGGGTAATAAGGAGTATTTTTGAAATAGTTTATGCATGCATGTTTGATTATAAAATTTTAATTGAATTCAAGATACTAAAATCGAAAATTAAAATCAACTGGTTTATTCAACTAATTTATGATAGAGCATTAATTATTTCATGAAAATTGGTAATTGTACTGAATTTCAAACAATCTGTAAATTTTAGTTTGCAGGCTACTATAAAAATGTTGGGCATATTCATCGACCATGAATATGCCCAATGTTCGTTCAAGCAAAAGTCAGAGTATGGCTCTGGAAAAACCTCACGGGCCGTCATAACTGGCAGGATCCGATTCCACTCTTCCGAGTTTCATTCGTTGCATATTATTGCGATCGGATTATATAACTTTAATTAGCAATACTATGCCACGCCAGGTTGGTTGACTCCTGATTCTTAACTTATTGTTGCGCTGGAGCTTCTTCAGCAGGTGCTTCTTCGCTTTGGCTTGAATCCATTGCGGTGTCGGCAGCGGCTTCGGTTTGAGAATCAGCCGCTTGCATTTGGGACTGTTCTTGTGTTTTTTCCTCCTGAGCTTGCTTTGAACATTGTGTCGCAAGAAGAGGCATAAACAGGATAACAAGCACACATAATAAACGTTTCATCTTTTTCTCCTTAGAAAAAGTAATAAGTACAGACATCATCGTAAATTAAATTAAAGTGAATAAAAACAATGAAAATACCTTCTCAAGTAAAACTGTGCATTTTTACTTTTCGGAGA
>JAFGDW010000076.1 GCA_016931935.1 Candidatus Zhuqueibacterota bacterium
GCATATCAATTGTACAACCAACAGGATTATGAATTTGCTATGTACATCATATCAAAATCAAAATAGATGGATTCGAACAATGCCCGCACATTTGCTTTGGATGGTGAGATTAATTATAAGATCGGAGTTAATGATAATAATAGATCCTTCTTATTAAATGCCCGGGATGATTTTAATCAATGCCTTCAGCTTGATCCATCATATTCACGTGCCCGGGAGATGCTTCAATATATTCAAAGGTTGATTAATCGAAAATAATTTTCTAATAATATGTCGCTTCATCCTGTGTACAACAAATAGGAAACGATACTATGAAAGCAATAAAATATTTAGCGGTGATCTGTATTATGGTTATCAACCATACATTTGCCTCGACAGCAGTCAATCTGGTAAGTACAAGAGTCATTGACGATCGTGTGGAAATGTTGGTGCCGTCGAATTTTCAGATTATGTCCGAAGATGTGCTTAAACTAAAGTATCCGTCGGAACAACGCCCGACAAAAGTCTATACAAATGAGGCTGGTTCCGTTAATCTGGCGTTCCGATTGACTGACTCAGCCATTCCTCATGGTGATATTAGCAAAGGACTACCTGTTCTAAATACCATGTTCAGCCATTTATATCCATCAGCACATTGGTTGGATAGCCAGGTGCTTTCCATAAATAATAGACAGTTTGGAAAATTCGAGCTGATAACGCCGGCGGTTGATACACAATTCTATAATCTGATGTTTGTGTGTGAGCTGGATGGACGGATGCTTCTATTTACGTTTAACTGTCCGAAAAATCAGATGAAAGATTGGCGGCCATCTGCTTATAAAATAATGAAATCGGTGAGAATTTCGAATTCATGATCCAATTTAAATTAAGCAGTAATCTTGAGATGAGAAAACACCACATAAAAAGAATTGTCAATAACAATTTTGATAGTTCGATTTATTAAAAAATGTGATATGAATGACCAGTTAAAGCGAATGAGCAATTTATACTCAATGATTTATCACCTTTCGAAAATGTTTATTCTGAACACGCGAAAGTTGCACCATGAAAATCTGACTTCGACCTGGCTTCTGATGTATCGGAAAAGACTACTCGTTTAACTAGCCATTCATATTTCTGCTAAATATACAAGTCTTTAGTTTGAAGATTAAAATTTTAAGCCAACACTTGCATAAATAGCAGTCCCCGGTTGTACTGGAAGCGTATTTACCCAACTTCTTCCAAACTCGGTATAATTATAATCTGAGTTTAACAGGTTTTTAACATACACGTTGAGTTCCAACGGTAGCGAAACAGGTAATTTGTAATTGACATTAATGCTAAGCAAGTCAACGGCATTAGCTGCTGGATTAAGTGCTGCACCGTTATTTGCTTTCGGCTTACCAAAAAACGTATTAAAAATGCCAATTGTTAAATATTTATTAAAATTATAGAAAGCACCGAGTTTTCCCATATAACTGGGAATGTAAACCAACACAGTTTCTTCATCGCTATTCTTTTGATATGTAGCCGAGCCAGTTATGAAAACATTGGATGATATGGATGCTTTACCTTCAAACTCGAAACCGTTCATATTCAATTCACCCTGATTAATATAAGTTACAACACCAGGTTTTCCAGGAATTGGTAGTCTTGAAATAGAAT
Organism: Candidatus Zhuqueibacterota bacterium; assembly: GCA_016931935.1. GTDB lineage: Bacteria > Zhuqueibacterota > Zhuqueibacteria > Thermofontimicrobiales > Thiofontviventaceae > Thiofontivivens. Next base: position 1,645 of record JAFGDW010000076.1, read on the forward strand.
TTGTATACTTGCTATTATAGTACGTAATTGATGCTTCGGCTTTTTTGGATGTATAGAATAATTGAATATCCAGCGTACCGATCTTTTCAGGATCCAAATCGGGATTGCCAACGACTGCGGGATTTACAAGTAATTGTTCAACCGGCCAGGGTGATCTGAATGCTTTGGCGTATAATGTTTTTACTCCTATTTCATTCGTTAAGTTATAAATCGCTCCCAATCTAGGAACGAGGTCCCAATCCTTTTTTTCTGGCTTATTCATTTGGGCGCCGGCAATAAGTTTCAATTTTTCGATCGGCCTATAGTCCGCTTGAATATAACTCGATAGTTGAATTTGGTGATATTTATCCTTTATTGCGTCCGTTGCTCCAACCTTGTTTTTATTTCGTGAATCAACAACGCCACCGACAATTAAATTGAGATTATCGGCAACCTTGCCGCCCAGGGTCACTTCGCCGACATAATCGGATGCACTATGATGATCTACCGGGATAGCAGCATCATCATCCAGGTATAATTCCGAGCCGGTATGAGTCAGATTAGCGGCGGCGCTCCATGTTTCTCCCAACTGATATGTGTACCCAAAGTTATAGAAAAATATATCATATTTATTTTTACCTACATATGTTGCATAAGGAAGAATACCTAACATATCGTGAACATTTTTCGAGTAGAAACCGGACAAAGTTAAACCTTTGTATCCAAGGTCAGCAGCAATTCCAAGATTCTTTTGACCGTACTTCATATTGACAGGCAAATTCGGCGAACCCGGTTTCACAGTGATCGCATTGTAATCCCAACCGGAAATATTCTCCACCTTTACTCCTACTTTAGCCGTAACATCTTTCTTTGCTAAAATTCCGGTAATATTTCCACGATATGAACCGAACGAACCGCCGGTCCCGGAAGCTTTCAACGAGGTAGTATTTTCGTGCTTCGTTGTGATAATATTTATAACGCCCACAAAGGCATTTGAACCGTAAAGCACAGATCCCGGACCGCGGATTATTTCGATATGGTCGATCATATCCAGGGGGAACGCCGTGTAAACAGGACTATTCAGCCCTCCTAGTACGCCTTCTACTATTGGGCGGCCGTTAATTAATACAAGAATATGATTATCGTAAAGCGACCGTAAATCTCCACGTGTAACAGAAAGATTATGGGGAAACAAATTCGAACCCAGGGATTGAACTGAAGTTGCCCGTTCGAGAATATCATTAAGAGAATTACCCCCGAAATATTTGATTTCTTCCTTTGTTATCGTTGAAATAATTCCAGGTGCATCCGATGTCTTTTCGGCTTTTTTAGAAGCAGTGGTTACTTCCATATTTAAGAGATCATCAAGCGACATGTCCATTAAATCATCTGTGTCTTGCGCTATCGCTACACTTCCTAATGTCAGACAAGTCAACAAAAGAATTGATTTGAAAAATTTCATGCTGTTCCTCCTGTTGTTTATAATTGGTTCCATTTCATAGTCTTACCAATTATCCGCTACAATACAGCCTGCTTAAAAAGTCGGCTCCGTTGTTTTTTTCAAAATTACGAATCTGAATAAGATACAATCAAGTTATATCATTTTGGAACTCAAATAAATGCAAGCTACAATCTGTATCCGCTCAATAATTTGATGGTAGCCACATCAAGATTGCCTACTTTCACACTTCGACGGAGTCTATCCTGAGCTTGATGAAGGGCTCAGTGTGAAGTGTCA
>JAFGDW010000077.1 GCA_016931935.1 Candidatus Zhuqueibacterota bacterium
AAATGAACCGTCGCAGAGCGACGGAACTGAATTCCGCCAGAGACTGGTGGAACTATGATTCTGGTTTGCGGAGCAAACTGGATAACCGAATGTCAGATTATTAAATTCTCATAAAGTTAATGACTTATTTTCTATTTCAATATTTAAAAAATATAAACTTGGTCAAGGAAGCTTGAAATTCTTTGTGGATAAAACACTAACGCAGAGATGCAGAGAATGTAGAGTTCCGCAGAGAAAACTAAACATTTTTCTCTGTGTTCTTTGCGAACTCAGTGTTAAAATGATAGCATCTATTTTTTGTTTAAATATGGTAATAAATGTTTGTTAATGTGACAAAGTAGAAATAATGAATAACTCAATTTATTTTATAGGGAGGCGTTGATGAGTCATCAGCCCATGCAAAACAACCACGCTCTGCAACAGGAGATGTTGGATGCAGCGATCCGTGATAATATGGCCCGGATCAAGCACAAAATTATTGTAATGAGTGGAAAAGGCGGTGTCGGGAAGAGTACTGTTGCGTCGAACCTGGCATATGGCCTGATGTTTTCCGGCTTCAAAGTCGGTATTCTGGATACGGATATTCATGGTCCATCGCTGGGAAAAATGTTAGGTATCGAAGGAATGCGAATCCAGCCTGGTAATGGCGGCAATGGATTAAAGCCAATCGAGTCAAAAGGGCTGAAAGCGATTACCATGGCCTCCTTGCTCGAAGATTCCGATACGCCTGTTATCTGGCGCGGGCCGTTAAAAATGGGCGCAATCAAACAATTTCTGGGTGAAATCGAATGGGGTGATCTGGATTATCTGATCATCGATTCGCCCCCAGGTACCGGCGATGAACCTTTAAGTGTATGTCAACTTATTCCCGAGGCCGATGGATCGGTCATTGTAACCACACCACAGGATGTTGCGCTGCTCGATTCACGCAAGACCGTTACATTTTCTCGGGTGCTTAAAATTCCGGTAATTGGGATTGTGGAAAATATGAGCGGATTTAATTGCCCCCATTGCGGCGAAGCGATTGATCTGTTTAAAACCGGTGGCGGCGAGCGGGCAGCGACATCGCTCAATGTACCGTTTCTCGGCCGCATTCCGATTGATCCGCAAATTGTCGAGACTGGCGACGACGGAACCGCATTTATTTATGATTACGCGAAAACGGCAGCCGGCGAAGCAATGCAGGCTATTGTAAATGAAATAATTGAAAATACGGCAAAGATACAGAGTTAGTGCGTACAGCAAATTAGTTTTGCTATGCTCTCTGCGCTTTGCGTGTGTTACGGAGATGATTGAGCATGAAAATTAGTGTTGCCAGCGGCAAGGGTGGCACCGGAAAAACAACAATCGCTGTTAACCTTGCCTTGTCATTGGGAAGCGATGTGCAATATGTGGATTGTGATGTCGAAGAACCAAACGGTCACATCTTTATTAAACCGAATATTCTGACAACCGAAACTGTCGGTACGCCGATTCCGGTCGTTGATCTGTCCAAATGTACGTATTGTGGCAAGTGCAGTGAAATATGTGAATTTAATGCCATCGTGGTTGTGAAAAATAATGTGCTGGTATTTCCCGAGTTGTGCCATTCTTGCGCCGGCTGCTGGCTGGTGTGTCCGCATGGAGCGATTTCAAAGACATCACGGGAAACTGGCGTGGTCGAAACAGGAAGCATCAATGGACTTGAATTTGTTCACGGGCGACTACGCATCGGGGAATCCATGTCGCCGCCATTGATTCGCGCGGTGAAGAATCGCATGAATCGAGCGAAAACAGTCATCATTGATGCGCCTCCGGGAACGTCCTGTCCGGTGATTGAAGCGATTAAAACCAGCGACTACATCGTATTGGTGACTGAGCCCACGCCATTTGGTTATAATGATCTTAAACTGGCGGTAGATATGGTGCGTCAACTGAAAATTCCGTTTGGCGTAATTATCAACCGTTCCGATATTGGCGATAACGTAGTGAAAAAATACTGCCAGAACGAACATATCCCGATATTGTTGGAAATCAAAAGCGATCGTACTATTGCTGAAGCATATTCCCGTGGCATGCCAATGGTGGAATTATCCCCTGAGTACAGAAAGATATTTATGCAGTTGTATCAGGATATCGAACGGAGCGTCGGTGTATGAAAGAAATTATAATCATAAGTGGTAAAGGTGGTACGGGAAAAACAACAGTTACAGCAGCGTTCGCTTCGTTGGCAGAACGTAAAGTCATGGCCGATTGTGACGTAGATGCGGCGGATCTCCATCTCATTTTGCAGCCGACGATCAGGCACACGGAAGAATTTCGCAGCGGCAAAACAGCTTCGATCCGTTTGCAAGACTGTCGGCGCTGTGCCCGATGTATAAATGTCTGTCAATTTTCAGCAATTAGTGATGACTATATTATTGATCCGGTTGCCTGCGAAGGGTGTGGCGTATGTGTGCATTTTTGTCCGTTCAATGTTATCGATTTTAATGAAAATCACAGCGGTTACTGGTACGTTTCCGAGACAAGATTCGGTACGTTGGTGCATGCGAAACTGGGTATCGCCGAAGAAAATTCCGGCAAGCTGGTCACGCTTGTTCGGCAACAGGCAAGACTTGCTGCTGAAGAACAGCAGGCTGACTATATAATTGTCGATGGCTCGCCCGGCATCGGTTGTCCGGTTATCTCATCGATTACCGGTGCGAATGCGGTATTAATTGTAACGGAACCGACGCTTTCCGGCCTTCATGATGTGGAACGCGTGGTGACGTTAGCCAACGGACACTTCCGAATTCCCACCTACATTTGTGTGAATAAATTTGATCTGAATTTGGATATCACACAACAGATTCGTGATTTGAGTGAGAAACATGGCGCTAAATTTGTGGGGCAAATACCCTATGATAATGTCACCACCGAGGCAATGGTTGCCGGTAAAAATGTGATTGAATATTCTGATAACCCGGTAGCCACGGCAATCCGCTCCGTTTGGCAGCAGGTAAATAATGGTAATCCGAAGGGAATGTGAATCTATGAACATTGAACTACAACCGATCGGAATCATCCACACCCCATATGTCGAGCCTGAAAATATCCCGATTCAGGGGCGATTTAGTCCTGAGGTTGAAGGCCGCGCTGAATTGTACGATGAATATGTCGATGGTCTGACAGATTTGGATGGCTTCAGTCATGCTATTTTGATTTATCATTTTCATAAATCGGACAAGACCCGTTTGCAAGGCAGACCATTTTTAGAAGATAACATTCATGGCATTTTTGCTATCCGCAGCCCGCATCGGCCAAATCATTTGGGAATATCGATTGTCAGGATTGAACGAATTATTGAAAATAAAATTTTTTTTACGGAAGTCGATATGCTGGATGGAACACCGTTGCTGGATATTAAGCCGTATTCTGAGTTTTTTGATAGCCGAGATAATGTGCACTCGGGCTGGATGGAAAAGCATTTTAAAGATGGCAATGTCCCGGAGCGAACAATATTGAGTCCACGATAACGGATATGGAAATATGTTCTAAATTTCTGCTCAAATCATGCTGTGGATTATTCGAGATGAAGGCTTAGGCGAAGGAAAAAACATGTAAACATACGATAAATAATTATGTCAATTAAATAGGATAAAAACAGGAGAACCCGATGAAAGTAGCAATCTCAACAGACAACAGTTATGTATCCGCCCATTTTGGCCGTTGCCCGCAATTCACAATACTGGATATTCAGAACGGGCAGATAGTAAATAAACAGACCATTGAGAATCCCGGACACGAGCCTGGTTATTTACCGGAATTTATGCAACAGCAACAAGTCGAGGCTGTTATTGCCGGAGGTGGAGGCAAGCGTGCTCAAATGCTGTTTGCCGAAAAAGGCATTCAATTTATTTTGGGAATTCAGGGTACTATTGACGATACGATTGATTTGCTGTGCAAGGGTGAGTTGAAAGGTGGAGAAAGTTTGTGCACAACGGGTGGGCATGGTGACGGAAACCACAATTGTGATCATGGCGGGCATCACCATTAATTTTGTTAAACTATTCGGGGCAAAGATTAGCGATAGTTTCGATTTAAGCGACTCTATCGCTTTTAATTAGTCGGCTTAAACCACCACCTTTGCCGTGGTAATTGACTTCCTTTAATCCCACATAACGGCGTTTTACTTTTAATCACCCTCAACTTTTAGTTTTAAATTCCACGATTATAATAACGAAATAATTTCATTTTTATTCCTGCATAAAACAGAGTTCTAATTTCCGTAAATTTCCCTTTGAATTATTGAAACGAATTGCTTATATTAAAACAATATGTTTCATTGTTTCAGAAAGTGAAACACGGGGACGACTATGAAATTAACACGACCATTAACTGATGACATTCTCGATTCGATCGGTGAGGGATTGTTTACGGTTGACAAAAGTTTTAAAATTAATTATTTTAATGCTGCCGCAGAACGGATTACAGGCCTGTCGCGTGATGAAGTACTCGGACGATTTTGCAAACATGTATTTAAATCGCAGCTCTGTTTTACGAATTGCCCGATCGCCCAGGTGTTGGAGCAGAATCAGGGAATTTACGACCGGGAAACACGGATTCCGGTGAAAAATGATAAATCCGTACCGATCCGATTAAATGCATCTGTATTAAGAAATGATGACGGCGAGCCAATCGGCGGTGTAATATCGTTTCGCGACATATCAGAAATGGAGTTGATACGGACAAAATTGTCACGGCAGAGCAAATATCAGAATTTGATCGGTTACAGCAAAGCGATGCGTGAAATTTTCGAGTTGATTGAGGAGATTGCCGACACGGATGCCACTGTATTGATTCAGGGTGAATCCGGAACTGGTAAAGAAATGGTGGCAAATGCAATTCAAAATATCAATCATCGGAAGAATAAGCCATTCATAAAAGTAAATTGCTCAGTGTTTTCACCGCAACTGCTGGCCAGTGAATTGTTCGGCCATGTAAAAGGGGCGTTTACCGGCGCAATAAAAGACCGGCCGGGGCGGTTCGAGGTCGCGGATAAAGGCACGTTGTTTCTCGATGAAGTTGCAGAAATGCCATTGGAAATGCAATTACAATTATTAAGGGTTTTGCAGGAAGGGACGTTCGAACGTGTTGGTGAATCGGTCACCCGCAAAGTGGATGTCCGTGTCATTGCTGCCACTAACAAAAATTTAAAGCAAGCCATGGCAGCCGGCGATTTTCGTGAAGATTTATTTTATCGGTTAAATGTAATTCCTATTAGCATCCCACCGTTAAAAGAACGTATAGAAGAAATTCCCCATTTTGTAAAATACTTTATAGAGAAATATAATATTGTTTATAAAAAAAATATTGTCGATATCGATGATCAGGCGCTTGATCTGCTATTACACTATCACTGGCCGGGCAACGTCCGGGAACTGGAAAATGCAATTGAGTACGCATTCGCTCGTACAAAAGAAAGCACTCAGATAGAAGCGTGCAAATTGCCACCGTTCGTTCGTGAAGGTATGGAATGTGTGGAAACCCAACATATTAATCCAAACGGTCATGATCCAGAACTTATACGTTTACTGGAAAAGCATCGTTGGAACAAATCGTTGGTAGCCAAGGAATTGGGAATTGGGCGTAGCACATTATGGCGGCGATTAAAACGATTGAAAGTTGCTTAACGTTGGTGTTACGTGATTAATGTGGAACGTTCTGTTTCATTTTTTACCAATTTTCATACAGAAGTTTATTAAATGGTCTATATTAATCCGATGTGAAAGAAACCAATTAAAATGTCCGAAATGCTGGCAAATCAATACTTCATGGCGCGCAAATACCAACAAGCGGCAGTGGAACTCGAGAAATCATTACAGCACTCACCGAAAAGCAAGGTGATACGATCCAAACTTATTATCTGCTATACCCAATTAAATGAAACCCAAAAAGCATGGAATCTGTTTGTTCCGTTAGTAAGAGAAGATTTTGAATTCATTATGAACATGGATCCTATTCATGACGATTGTCCATGTCCCGAATTGGTCGATGATATCGATCGTAAAATTGAACGGCACGGCAAAACCGCTGAGCAATATCTTAACGCAGGTATGATATGGTTATATTGTGATATTGATAACTCTATCGCTTATTTGGAAAAAGCTTTTCAACTGGATCATCAGATTGAGTCGCTGGGAAAAGTCATTAACGTGCTACGAAATTATGTTGATAGCCCATCAATGACCCTATGACGTAAACCAAGATAATTTCATGATGATTCTGATACCTACCAGAAAACGATGACGTTGGGATCAGAATAGCTTTTAAGGTTTGGGATGTAATCCAGTTAAACCGATGCAATCGCTTTAAGTGATGGCGTCGGTAATATTCATTGCTTACAAACTAACCCGTATGAAGAATCTTTGGAAATCCCAACACTGAAAATATCATATCAGTCCTGTCTAATTTTTATCTTCCCTTCAATTCAAAAACCACAATATTTTGCAATCTGAAACGATATGTTTCATTGTTCTGGAATCGTTGAAACATCGTGCCTCTTTCTGAAAAATCCATCCACTGTAATTATTAAGTTTACGACTTGGCAAGGTAATTGTATAAGTCACTACTTTAAACTCACCCTATCGTTTCAATCATAAAATTGAGGCAATGAATGCGATTAAAAATTCTATCACTATTAAATGTGTGCATTGGTATAATTGGCTTAATATATTTTACCGGATGCGCAGATAAGTACAAACCGACTGCTAATGAATTTGTATCGCTGCAGGAATCAAGTTGCACCCACTGTCATCTTAATTCCGATTTACTAAAAGAAGTCGCTGAACCCATCGATCATGGCACGGGTGAAGCAGGCGAGGGCTGAGGCGGCGAGGTGTCTCAGTTAGAGGCATGGGAAATGGTTTATGTGTCCGAATCCTTCTTAAATTCTTCACACGGAAAAATCGAATGCGTCGCCTGCCACCAGGGTGATCCTGACGCCAGCGACAAGGCCGATGCTCATAAAAATATCATTGCGCTTCCCAGCGATAACGCAAGTGTGTTCTGTGCCGGTTGCCATAGTGATATCTCTGCACGTTCTGCGTCATCTTTGCATTCCAATACCAACGGCTATTTCAAACGGATCGAAAACCGATTGGGTTACAGTATTGAAACCAATGCTCAACTTATGGGAAAATTCAATGCCGAATGCGGTAAATGTCATGCCAGTTGCGGCCAATGTCATGTTTCACGTCCGGTGTCGGTGAACGGCGGATTTTTGAAAGGTCATTTATTTGGTGAACCCGAACGTGATAATAATTGCACTGCCTGTCATGGCAGCCGGGTTGGCGCTGAGTATTTGGGGCAGAATGAAGGGTATGCGGCCGATGCCCATCGTTATAAACCCGGCGGTAGCCATTGCACATTTTGTCATGACGGTAATGAAATGCATAGCAGCGGTCAGCTCTTCGATTATCGCTATTCGGATACGGACATGCCGCGTTGTGAAGATTGTCACGATGATGTTAAATCAACGAATGAGTATCATCAAACACACTGGGCAAGTGAATCCACGCCAAGCCTGTCGTGCCATGTATGCCATTCCCAACCGTACAAAAGTTGCAATGGCTGCCACACTGGTGGCGCCGGAATTACCGGGAATTCTTATTTTAAATTCAAAATTGCCAAAAATAATTTCAACCTGGAAACAGCAAACCGAACTTACGACTATGTTACCGTTCGTCATATCCCGATTGTACCTGACACATATGCCAGTTGGGGAATTGCGGATTTACCAAATTTCAGCAGTGAGCCGACCTGGAAATACACCACGCCGCATAATATTCAACGGTGGACAGAGCAGACAGATACTCGTACATCCGGTGGAAGTTGTAGTTCAAAATGCCATAAATCCGGCACGTATTATTTGACAACATCCGATCTTGAAGATTTCGAAAAAGATGCGAATAAAAATATCGTACTTGATGAAGAAATTAACCATTAATCATTTATTATCCTTAATTCCGGGAGGTGTTTTTATGTTGAAGAAAGCTTTACTACCCCTGTTGTTGTTAGCGATTGCCCTCATGTTTGTGATTGGTTGCGATGAAGACAATCCGACAGAGCCGAAAAAAGTAAATGAGTTTGAACTTGTCGCAGATGCGACTGATGCGTATTTGTCCACGTATACAACCGTGAGCGGCGCTGGAGTGAACGTTTCGATTACGGCATTGTTTGATTTATTGACCGATGGCGATACATCCAACGACCCGTTCATTATTGATTACCGCTCTGCAGATCATTACAATTCAAAACACATAAAAGGCGCGGTGAATATTGCCCTTGCGGATTTAATCACCAAAGTTGATGACGGAACCATTCCCACAAGCAAAAAAATTGTGAATGTGTGTTATAGTGGCCAAACCGCCAGCGTTGCAACATCAATGTTGAATATGTTTGGTTTTGATGCGCAGAATCTGCTATTTGGCATGTGCGGTGTGGATACAAGCATTGTCAATGCAAAAGGTTGGGTTAACCAGATTGCTGCCGATGAACGCGCTCTTGTAAGTGAAGCATCCACAACCACAGCGACTCATGATTTTCCTGTACTCAGCACCGGTAAATCCTCCGCAGCCGATATTATTAAAGCTCAGTTCGCTGCCAAAAGTGTTGCCAGTACATGGGCTGTTTCTGCAAATGATGTGTGGGATAATCCTGCTAACTATTTTGTGATTAACTATTGGCCTGCTGATGAATATGTGAATCCGGGACATATCCCCGGCGCGTTTCAGTTCACACCAAAAACAAGCCTGCTTTCAACTTCAACATTGAATCTGTTGCCAACGGATAAAACCGTTGTGGTGTATTGCTACACAGGCCAAACATCAGCACAGGTCGTTGCCGCATTGAAGGTACTGGGTTACGATGCAAAAAGTCTGACTTATGGTGTGAATGGATTTGCCTATAGTTCGTTGTCTAAATCCAAATATACCGTTCCAACTGGTGATTTTAGTGCCATTCTTGAATAATAATTCAGTGATTAGTAGAGTTGATGCAGCCTTCGTAGAATGAAGGCTGCACTGTTGTTCTGTTTGGAGCTGTTTGTCAACTAAAAGCAGGATGCCTGAAATCAGGTACGGAGCATGCTATACTTAAAACGGTCATATTTTACACATTTATTATGAGTGTTATCATCCACTCGCAAGTTGTTAGCCATTGGCTTTTAGTTAACAGCCAAAGGCCAAAAGCCAAAAGCCGCTTGCAAATTGATAACAATGGATTGCAAATAAAAATAACGAATGTTTAATCTATGGCCATAAGTAGATAAAATACTGTACGATTTCTGTGACTTGGAAGTTTGCACACATCTTGCAGATAAGTGCTTCATATCCGATTTCAGAAATGAATAGCCGGACGAATGGCTTACAAATAATCTAAATCCAACCACTAACCAAGCAGAAATGCCATGACAAAAAAAATCATACCAAGTTGCATGAGTTTTCTAATTGTCTTTCTGGTGGCGTCCACAAGCCCGGCGTTGGAATTTCACGGCGCAGCATCAAATTCTGTTTACAGCCTGGAAGACACAACAACCCACACCCGATTGTTCCAATATCTTCGATTTTCAGTAGACGCGCCGTGGGTAAACAAGCTTAAACTTAATATCTCATTGCGTGCATTGACGGATATGAACGAATCGCTGGATTCTGAAGACCGGTTTAAAGCGTATACGTTAAACCTGACATACTCGAATCTGTTTAACCGTATGAATATTGTGCTGGGCCGGCAATTCCTGCATCCGGGCACAATTCTTGGCGGACTCGATGGCTTGTATGCCGATTACGCGTTTTCTTCAAACATGAAGATTGCAGCTTATACCGGCACGGAGGCCCATTTCATGCGGAGTTTGAAAATCTACGAACTTGAAGATAGTTTTGTGGCTGGTGGCTTTGTTGAACTGAAACACGTTTATAAATCGCGTTTTCAGGCATTGTATCTGCAAAAAGCCAACAAAGACGATATTTTCTGGCAGATTACCGGCCTGAATATAGAAAACGCATTAGTGCCCAAAACGAATCTGCAGTTACAAGCGCATTATGATTTACAAAATTCCCGACTACATCGCCTGTTGATAACTGCACGGCATCAATTGAGTCAAAAGTTGGCATTTTCTGTTGGGATGAAAAATCAATATCCACAGGTATATGCCAATTCTTTTTTCACTATTTTTGATATTGATGCCTATAAACAATACAATGCGGCGTGTTCTTACAATATTCTGAATGATTACTTTGTTCAGGGCCAGTTTCAGTATATACAATTTGATGATGAAAACGCCACACGCACATATGTAACCCTGAATAACGCCAATGGAAGTATTGGGGTGCTGTATGAATCCGGCTATGCCGGCGAACAGCTTAGTGCTGTGCTGGATTATGCATATTCGGTTACACCGACACTGCTGGCTTCAATCAGCCTCGATTATTCAAAATACAAAACCGAAACCATTTATGAGTTTGAATCACAAATCGCCAATGCAGCACGCTTATCATATCGCTTTATGCAAAACTGGTCGGTGGATGTGGAGTATCAATGGCTGACCAATCGCTTTAAAGAGAGTGATTCAAGATTTTTAAATCATATTCGTTATCGGTGGTAGAAATTTTATATTGATTAAATTAAGGCGGTGAACATTCCGGTGATTTAGACCTGTTGACCGTAAATGGACGTGTCCAAATAGTTCCTCTTTGAAGGGGGACAATTCTGACCTACTCGCTTGCGAGTGTAGATCAGAATCAAGGGGATGTTTACTCCGCAGGATTTAACAAGAATATATATCCCATCAAACCATTCGGAACAAGGGATTTCATTATGAAAAAAACGATTAGAGTGTGTCTTGTCCTATTAGGAATTCTGATATTGAGTTATCTGGTTTTTGCGCAGCAGGTCGAGCTTATCTTTTCCCATAAATATCATGCGGAGCAAGTTGGGGCTGCTTGTACGGACTGCCACCCGGTGGATCAAAGTGATGCGGCTACGGATAATTTGCTGCCCGGCATGGATGGTTGTTACACCTGTCATGATGAAAATGAAACTGCGTGTACCTTGTGCCACAAGGACCCGGATAATGCGATTGTTTATCCGCGCGTGACGTCGTACATTGCCGAATTTTCTCACTCGAAGCATACAGGCGAAAAATTTACTTGTGAGACGTGTCATGAAGGTATCGGAAATAGCGAGGCCGTGACATCGGAAACGCATCTTCCTAAAATGGATGTGTGTATGAAATGCCACACAGAAATGAATTCAACTGATGATTGTTATACCTGTCACGCCAAAACAGTAGACTTGAAACCAGCAGACCACGAACTTGATTGGAACAAAGCGCACGGCATTGCTGCTGGTATTGCGGCGGAAAATTGTCGTACTTGTCATACTGTTAATGCGTGTATCGACTGTCATCAAAAAGATAATCTCGATCACAAAGTTCACCGATTGAATTTTGTGAATAATCACGGAATTGCGGCAAAAGGAAATAAAGATAATTGCCTGACATGTCATGAAGAGCAGGCGTTTTGTATGGATTGTCACCGGGAACGCATGGTGATGCCGCGTAATCATGCGGCAGCTAATTGGAGTAATAGTTCCACCGGCGGTGGCCATGCCCGTGCAGCCAGACTTGATCTGGATTCCTGTTTGAGTTGTCATAACGATGCGGCCGGTGATCCGGTATGTGTGCCCTGTCATCATTAAAAAAGATCGATCAAAACAGAGGATATTATGAAATACATTTGGATAATATTGCTAACAGGTCTCGTCGGGTTTATCTGTATCGTCGGTTGCTCTGAAAATAAAACACCGATAGATAGTGTCTCGCATCCGGAAGGTTGGAATACAAGCGGTAGCGACGTTTTTCATGGTACGAAAGTACTGGAGGTTGGATATAGCTCGTGTAAAAGCTGTCATGGTACTGACCTACAAGGTGGAAAAACCGGGATCGGTTGTTTTGAGTGTCATCAGACGTATCCGCATCCGAAAGAGTGGAACTATATCACTGATCCCAATTTCCACGGTACATACATCGCCACACACGGAGGATCGCTAGATTATTGCAAGGGCTGTCATGGCGAAAATCTTGCGGGTGGTCGAAGTGGCGTTTCATGTTATCGATGCCACACTATAGGCAGTCTTCCATAAAAATTCGAACTACATATTTAAATTCCATGGAGGAGGGAGGAATTTAAATTCATTAATGGAGAGATGTTTTTGCATGTGATGGAAGAACATCTCTTTGTGTATCAAGGCTATAATAGAATTATTCATGATAGAAATACGGACGAAATTATTATGTCGGAGATGTTGGCAAATCAATATTTTATGGCCCGCAAGTATAAACAGGCATGTGATTTATTCGAGCAGGAAATTGCCAGGGGAGTGACGAATAAAAGCATTCGTAGCAAGCTAATTATCTGCTACATTCAGGCTGGCCAGGTAATAGATGCGTGGAAAATATTTGTTGGCCTTGTAGCGGAAGATGTTGAATTCATTATTAAATTGGATCCCATCCGTGATGATTGTCCATGTCCCGACTTGGTATTCGAACTCGGCAATGGTGTTATAAAAAATCAAAATAATGCCGATTATTATCTCACCTCAGGTATGATTTGGTTGTATTGCGATGCAAAAAAATCACTGACATATTTAAAAGATGCACTGGCCATTGATCCTCAGAATCAAACAATTGCCGGCACTATTTCGATAATAAATTCGTATGTTTGTAATAGTGTTGATTTAGGCAGATCGACGAAAATATCAACACTTTAAAGGGAGAAGTATTTTTTTTATACACGAAATAAAATGATGATAAGATATTAAAAAAATGTTGACTTAAATAATATATTTGACTATATTAACTACGTCCGATAGCATTGAAAATTTCAACACTGTAAAAAAATACTTTTATGATAAATGTTGAAATTTTAAACAGACTAAATATTCTCGGACCCATAATCAATTCTGATTCCTCAACCTCACCCATGTTGATGAAATCGTAAAATCAGATATGGTAAATTTAATAGATTATTCTGATTATTAGCGCTGAGAGTCATTCATGCCGCTTTTATTAACAACCGTCCTTGCTGCAAACTTTCACAAAAATCATTGTGTAAATAAATTCATTCTAAAAATTAAAGCTACTTATAAATATTATTTGGGAGGAAAATAACCACATGCATACGTGTTTAACTCAAAGTGGAATTATTGTATTATTATTAATGATTCTTGTGTTGCCTGTTTCTGCTGATGAAATTACATCAAGTGATTGTATGGAATGTCATGGTGATAAGGAATTGGTTAAAGAAACAGAATCCGGCCAGGAAATATCATTGTATGTAGATTTGGACAAATTTTCGAATTCAATGCATGGTGGTTTTGAGTGTATTGAGTGTCATGATAACATAACTGAATTGCCGCATGAAGAAAACGTGAAACACCCCAATTGTGCTACGTGCCATGAGGATGTGTCAGATGAGTACTTCAAAAGTGTTCACGGAAAAGATTTGCTGGCCGGTGATGAAGATGCGCCCTATTGCTGGGATTGTCATAGTTCACATTATGTGTATGCAGCAGATGATACCATGTCGTGGATAAATCCCAAAAAGATGCCCATAACTTGTGCCCGTTGCCATTCTGATCCGCAAATTGTGAAGCGTCATCATATCCCAATTCCCAATCCATCGGAAGCATACGAGCAAAGTATTCATTATAAAACAATTTTGATGAACCATGGAACGAAGGGTGCATCGTGTGCGGATTGTCACAGTGCTCACAATCTGCAATTGCCCACAAATCCGGAATCGAAAATTAATCGTCTCAATATTCCCAAGACGTGCGGTACCTGTCATGAAAAGATAGCGGCCGAATATATGGAAAGTATTCACGGACAGGGACTGCTAAGTGGAGCTACTGATGCTCCCGTATGTACTGATTGCCATGCCGAGCACCAAATTAAAGCTGTGACCGACCCGAGCTCTTCTGTATTTTCGACCGTTATTTCTAAAACAACATGTCCGCAATGCCATGAAGTCGCACGAATTAACAGTAAATACGGCATGCCCGGTGGACAGGTTAAAAGTTACGCTGATAGTTTTCATGGATTAGCAAGTCGGGCAGGTTCTGTTGTTACTGCCAATTGTGCAAGTTGTCATGGTGTACATGATATTCTCCCTTCCAGTGATCCTAAATCGACGGTAAATAAAAAGAATCTTGCTAAAACGTGTGGAGAATGTCATCCCGGCGTAACAAGTAAGGTTGCAATTGGTTCTGTTCATATTAGCCCTGCTTCACCATCGGATAAAATAATATACTATATTAAATACATTTATTATATTCTTATTGTAAGTGTAATTGGTGGAATGCTTTTGCATAATGGACTTGATTTTATTAAAAAGGCCCGACAGAAAATGTCAGGACATCACGAAAACGGGATCAATTCAGGCCGGGTGTTTGTTCGTTTAACGGTAAACGAACGGATTCAGCATTTCCTGCTTATGACGTCTTTTACAGCGTTGGTCATTACGGGATTTGCGCTGGTTTATCCCGAAGCATGGTGGGTTGCACCGTTTGCCAAATGGGAGGGTGCGTTTGCCATACGTGGATTGGTACATCGTTTTGCTGCCGGCATAATGGTTGGGCTTGCATTGTACCATCTCTTCTATTTGATTGCGACCAAACGCGGTCGTAACCATTTAATCGACTTTCTACCCACTTTGAAAGATGTGCAGGATGTGATTCAAATGTTCAAATACTATCTTGGCATTTCCAAAGCAAAACCTCAATTTGCGCGCTACAATTACATGGAAAAAGCTGAGTATTGGGCACTCATATGGGGGACTGTAGTGATGTCGTTGACAGGATTTATTTTGTGGTTTGAAAATTACGCGCTAAGGTTTTTCCCGAAGTGGGTGACTGATGTGAGTGCTGTTATACATTTTTATGAGGCTGTTTTGGCCACGATGGCAATTATTGTCTGGCATTTTTACTATCAATTTTTCGATCCCCATGTCTATCCGATGAACACGACGTGTCTGACCGGAAAAATGTCAGAAGAAGCCATGAAAGATGAGCATCCGATCGAATATGATAAATTGAATCGCGGTGAAAATCACGAATCAAAATGGTAAAAATGACGAATTGTCAAAGCCAGGGATTGGAAAACTCTGGCTTTAATTTGTCGGTTAAGGTTATTTTTGATATTGGAGTATAATGATAATACTAATGACCAGTTGAAATAATCGCCTTTCCCGACCGAGTCGGGACTCAGGCTGAAGTGCACTCTTCACGGTGAGTCCTTCGCGATAAACTCAGGATGTACTCCGTCGTACCGTGACAACACGTTAATTTTCAACAATTCGTTAATTTCAACTGGTCATTTACATTAGTATTTAACAGCAGGATTTTATCAGTAATTTTAAAAAGTACTATTCAGGCAGCCATTGCCTGAGTTTGTCCCTGTGAAACTGGGGCAACATTTCCATGCAATCTTGCTTGTTGTCAGCTTCGACACCGTTCGTGCCGCGGGCACGCCGGTGCGAGACGGCAAGCTCAGCCGACGGTTAAATTCATACGTTACTTGAATAGAAGCTTTTTATATTCTAATATATATAAATACAAGGCGCTTGCATCTCATTTGTGAGTGCATAACGTAATTTTAATCGTACATGTGATATTAAAAGCTGAAAAGTACATCATCTCATTCACTTAGCAGTTGGTTTGTAATTATGAAAAGAATTCGAGATTTATATAATAGTATAGGATTCAAACTTTTTATATTTGTGTCATTCCTTATTATTCTTGTATTGATTGTTTTACTTTACATAAACATCAATTTCTTCGCTTCAAAAATGGAAAAGTTGATTCGTGATAATGCTATTCAATCCAGTAACCTGATTTTGCAGTCAACGCGAAACAGCATGTTGCACAATCAACGGAACGATCTCGCCAGCATGATTACCAATCTCGGAAAAGTTCAGTACTTTAAAAGCATTCGTATTTATAATAAAATGGGTCGGATTGAATTTACAAGCGACTCGACCGAGCTTTACCAGGTTGTGGACAAAGATGTAGAGCAGTGCATTTTTTGTCATGATAGTGAACATGCAAAAGGTACGATTCCCAAAGAAAATCGATTTCGCGAAACCAAACCAATTAATGGTTACCGCATGCTCGGTCTGATCAATCCAATCGAAAACGAACCGCAATGTTCAAACGCCGATTGCCACGCTCATTATCCGAACGAAAAATTATTAGGCTTGCTGGATTTTCAAATATCGCTCGAGCGATTGGATCGGACCAAAGCGGATGTAACAAATTTTGCCATCATCTCATTTATCCTGCTCACTTTAGTTTCTCTATTTGTATTTTCACGCATTGTTCGTACCCAAATTCAGCAACCAGTTTCCAAATTGATCGATGGGACCCAACAAATTGCCGAATTGAACCTGGATCATCGAATCGATGTTAATTCTTCAGATGAAATTGGCAAACTGGCGGAAGCCTTCAATTTTATGATAGCCAAATTGAAAGCAGCGCGTACAGAGCTAACGGAATGGTCCAATAAACTTGAACAACGGGTGCAGGAAAAAACGAAAAAACTACAAGAAGCGAACAAACAACTAATTATGGCCGAAAAGCTCTCTTCCATGGGGAAACTAGCAGCAGTGGTTGCCCATGAAATTAATAATCCATTGTCCGGAATATTAACCTATGCCAAATTGCTAATCCGAAATTTGGAAAACAGTCCCGATCAACAACAGATTGATGATTCAATTAAAAACCTAAAAATCATTCGCGATGAATCTAAACGTTGTGGTGATATTGTTCGTAATTTATTATTGTTCGCGAAAAGTTCATTTGGTAAAAGATCGCTCAATACGTTGCAAGAAATTATCAATAAAAGTGTTCAGCTTATTCAACATAGTATCAATCTGAAAAATGTGACTCTTGTAAAAGAATATGCGGATGAAGACATCGTTATCGAGTGTGATGCTCCAGCTATCGAACAAATGATGATTGCTCTGCTTATCAATGCTGTAGAAGCTTGTCCTGAAAAACAAGGCGAGTTAGTTATCGGCATACGCCGGGAAAATGATATGTCTGTAGAAATTTCCCTCAAAGATAATGGTTGTGGTATTGATGAAGATCTATTGCCTCATATTTTCGAGCCGTTTTTCTCAACCAAGGGGGGCGAGCACAGTGTTGGATTGGGATTGGCTGTTGTGTATGGAATTGTTGAAAACCATTATGGGACGATAAATGTTGAATCCAAAAAGGGGCAGGGCACAACCTTTAGGATATTCTTGCCAATTAATTTAGAAACCAAATAGTATCCTCTCAAAAAAAGATGGTAGTAATAAAAATTGAAATCAAATAGCTTCTCAAAATTTTGCAGAGCGCAGAGCGCAAAGCGCAAAGCGCAAAGAGCATAGCAAAAGCACAAATCTATCGCTATGCGCCATGCGCTATGCACTTTGCCTGGATAGCTGTACCTTCCAATATTGAATGGATACACCAAATAACCTTATTTCGCCGGTTAATTTAGGAAGTTAAATATGAAAATCAAAGATGTAAGCTTACTCATCGTGGATGATGAGTTTTCCGTACGGGATTCATTGGAACAATGGTTTCGCATGGATGGTTTCGATGTCGACACAGCCGAAGATACAAAACAGGCGTTTGAAAAATTTCGTCTGAAAAAGTGGGATATTGTCCTGCTTGATATAAAAATGCCCGGGATGGATGGTATTGAATTCAACAAGCACATCATGAGTGTAAATCCGGATATCATTGTTATTATTATTACGGCATTTGCTTCGGTGGAAACCGCTGTCCAGGCGATTAAGGATGGCGCCTTCGATTATGTTTCCAAACCATTGGATCCC
This sequence comes from Candidatus Zhuqueibacterota bacterium, assembly GCA_016931935.1. Taxonomy (GTDB): domain Bacteria; phylum Zhuqueibacterota; class Zhuqueibacteria; order Thermofontimicrobiales; family Thiofontviventaceae; genus Thiofontivivens. Next base: position 17,901 of record JAFGDW010000077.1, read on the forward strand.
GAACATCTGTCAAATTTGATTCGGAATGCGCTTGAAAAACAGCAGTTGACACAGGAAAATATAAAACTCCGTGAACGAATCGAAGACCTGACCACACCCGATGACATTATTGGTACTTCGGATGCATTGCGAAAGGTGCTAAGACTGGTGGTCAATGTTGCTAAAACAGACAGCACAGTGATGATTCGCGGTGAAAGTGGAACAGGGAAAGAGCTGATTGCCCGAGCCATTCATGCAAACAGCATTCGGAAATATGCGCCAATAATTTCTATTAATTGTGGCGGATTGACAGAAACATTACTGGAAAGCGAGCTGTTCGGACATGAAAAAGGCGCCTACACCGGAGCAGATCGATTGCGTATCGGCAAGCTCGAGCGTGCAAACAAAGGAACGATCTTTTTTGATGAAATTGGTAACATCAGCATGAAAATGCAGATGGATTTGCTGAGAGTGCTGGAAACTAAACAATTTACACGGTTAGGAAGTGATAAGCCCATTGATGTCGATTTCCGGGTAGTTAGTGCAACCAATCGGGATCTTGAGAAAGCTGTAAAAGAAGGGTACTTTCGTGAAGATTTATATTTTCGTTTGAATGTGGTAACGATTGATGTACCGCCATTGCGTGACCGCCAAAAAGATATTCCTCTACTTGCACGATATTTCTTCAATCTCTTTACGAAAGCCATGGTAAAACCAATTAAGGATATTCATCCTGAGGCGATGCGGATGATTGAAAATTACAAATGGCCGGGAAACATTCGCGAGCTGCGAAATGTGATTGAGCGGGCAATTGTTATCTGTGATAAAGAATTAATTCTCCCGGAAAATTTGTCATTTCCGTTTGAAAGCATGAACGCCCATGTTATAACAAGTGACGATAGTCTTGAAGCGGCCGAACATCGGCAAATTCAACGCGTGCTAACCAAGACAGGCTGGCAGCTTACCAAAACCGCGGAAATTTTAAAAATCGATCGAACCACGCTGTATAACAAAATTAAAAAATATAACCTTCACAAAGACGGTGATGAGTAAAAATATCTGCATCGTGCCTGTGGAATTAAATGATTATTCATTAATTGAAAACTTGGTTTTATATTTAAATCAAACGTTTGAATTTCCTGTGCATGTTAAAACCGCCAACATTAAGCCACACCTGGCCTACGATCAACGGCGTTTGCAATATTCATCATCCATTCTACTAAAACAACTCATCGATAATTCACCAGAACCCCTGAACCAGAGTAAATTTCTTGCATTGTGCGAGTTTGATCTGTTTATTCCCATTTTTACCTACGTTTTCGGTGAGGCGCAACTGAATGGTCCTGCTGCAATAGTCTCAGTTCATCGGTTACAGAATGAATTTTATGGCGGCTCATCCGACAGAGAAGTATTAAGGGAGCGACTAATAAAAGAAGCGACACATGAATTGGGGCATACATTTGGTTTATACCATTGCCTTCATCCTAAATGTGTTATGAATTTTTCAACGTATGTGGAAGATATTGATGATAAGAGTCCGCTATTTTGTGATCAGTGTAAAGCAGAGGTAATTGCCGGAGGGGAATAATGTTGAGTTATGGAAAAAATTGGCTTTTATGATTATTTAAACGTGATAAATCTGAATTCTGAAAAACAAACCAGGTATCTTTAAAGTACCTGGTTTGTCATTTCTAACACTGCTGGTTCTCATTTACCGGTATAAATTGAATTCACTGATCGCATCAATTATACGAAAAATGCGTCATTCAATTTTTTCCACGATCCCTTATCCAGATATTCCATAATTCCTTCCGCAGGTATACCGCCATCTGCCATTGTATTCTGCAGTACACGTCCTTCACTGAATTGGAACATCAGGAATTCGCGTAATCGATTAATTTCATTCTTCAACCAATCCCTCGCATTTTCCGCTATCCGGAGAGACTTAATTTCCTTTGCAAGCTGTGATGGCTTTAACTGGTAAATCCATCCATCTTCGTAGGGCGAGTTCTTGATAATTGCCGGATTCGTTGACAATTTTGCATTGGTTGAGATAATCTCACCACTTACAGGCGCTTTTAATTCAATCGTGTTTTCACCATGTTGGACCGTAAGAATCGGATCACCCTGATTGACTTTTTCGCCTGCCGCCTTTAATTGAACGGTTTCAATTTCCCGGAACACTTTTTGAGTAAAATCATCAATTCCGATTTTTACAAATCCCGACTCTTGTACTTGCGCCCAGGTATGGCTGCGATGGAAGAATAATCCTTCCGGTAAAAGATAGTCGTCAACTTTCATATCGATGGAGGGCTGTTGTACAGTATTTGCCGGTATTGATGTTTGCCCAGCCTGGCGTTTTCGAACCACTTGAATAATGTATTGAACCGTGATGACCAGGACCACAAACGCGATGAGCAGTAGTATTGACATGATTTGTTCCTCCTTGCTTCTATTCGTTATTTTAATTTTTTTATTTACTATGTTAGTTTTTATACTGATCCTAAAAGATTGACTACTAATTTTCTGTACTGATCATCAGTCATATAGTAGCGAATTTCATGTGAAATCTCCCCACCATCGGCCATCGTTGGCCCTAGCTCAAGTTGACGCTGCTGAAATCCGGCGGCCAAGGTGGTTTCCAGCCATTTCATCTCTTGTAAATACCACGCTAATAAAATGTCACCTGAACGGCAGTGTGATAAATCCTGCGCGAGATTGTCCGGTTTAATGCTTAACAGCCACCCGTTCCTTAATGGATCAAGTGTGGCCTGATCGGGAAGCGTGGCTAATTGGTCATTCACTTGTAAAATGTGCCCTTTAATCGGTGACTGGATCGAAAAAATATGGCCGTTCTGCACGATTTGAGCACAACTATGACCTTTTTCAACTACGCTGCCCGGTTTGGGTAATATTATTCGATCGACTGATCCCAGCACAACGGCGACAATGTCATCGATGCCAATTCTTACAATGTCATTTTTTAAAACCTTTACCCATGTGTGCTGTGGGTGAACGTAATAACTACCGTCCTGATCCAACTGAATTAATCCTTTAAAACCAGTGAAATATTGCAGGAACGACCGATCCGGTTGTGGCATCTGTTTGCGTTGTGTCGGGATTTCAATTTGAAGGTCATCGTTCGTACCTCGCAAAGCCTGGTCCAGCGGGCAGGTTTCACATTTATAATTCCGCCTGCATATTTTATAGGAGAGAACTCCCAGTTCAACCCATTCACACAGGTTTGGTGCTTTTTGAATAATTTGGGCTGATGCGCTTTTCTTTTTTGATTTTTGCATGTGCATTTCCTTTTTTAACGTGCACATTTACGATTTTCACTTTTTGATCACGCAATATCCGTACCAATTTCAAATATCCGCTGTACAAGCGGTTTTCGGGATAATTATAAAAATTGAAATGTTGAATTTTACCACATCGCATGGGATTTTACAACACAAATAAAAAAGCAATAGGTGTATTAAGTTTATGATAATTATGGAATAAGTTCAATGGCATGGATGTTGCGAATACTTAAAGCGAAAAAATGTTCATTATATCAAATAAATTTTTTAGTGATGATGTTACGGGTCACTCCATTTACATCTTCGATCTCAAATGAATAAACGATTAATTCTGATTCTATTTTTTTAAGGAGGATAACGTATGGGCTTGGATCGTCGCGATTTTATGAAGTCCCTTGTCTGTGCCGGAGCGAGTAGTCTATTTGCGCAAAATGCATTCTCGAGTACTGCTGAGGCGAATAACTTTCTCGACACGTTCGGAGTGCTTGTCGATACGACCGTTTGTATCGGCTGCAGGAAATGTGAATGGGCGTGCAAGCAAGTGAATCATTTACCCAACAAATCCCTGGAGGCATATCAGGACACGAGCGTGTTTGAAACTCATCGACGTCCGGATGAAGCAACATACACCGTTGTCAATAAATTTGATGTACCAGGAGAAGAGCAACGCGCTGAATACACAAAAGTGCAGTGTATGCATTGTAATCATGCTGCATGTGTTTCGGCTTGTATCGTTGGTGCGCTGAAAAAAGATAAACAGACCGGAGCAGTGCGGTATGATTCCTGGAAATGTATCGGCTGCCGATATTGCATGGCAGCATGTCCGTTTCAAATTCCGGCCTACGAATATCATAATGCATTAACACCAAAAATTCAAAAGTGTGGTTTTTGTTTTGATCGTCTTGTCACTGAAAACACCGTTCCCGGATGCGTGGAAATATGTCCGGTGGAAGCTCTGAAATTTGGTAAACGCGGCGATTTGATTGAACTGGCACATGCAAATATAGCCTCCAATCCTGAACGATATATTGATCATGTTTACGGTGAACACGAGCTTGGAGGGACATCGTGGATGTATTTGTCATCCCGTCCGATGGAAGAAATGGGGTTGTTGAAATTCGGTACCAAACCTATCCCGTCATATACAGAACCACTACAACACGCGATATTTAAGAAATTTGTTCCACCTGTGTCACTGTTCGCTTTTTTAGGCGGTATCATGTGGCTCTTTCGAAATTCAGAATCTGCTAATGAAAATGAATAATGAGGAGGAGAAATGTCTCATTCGCTTGAATTATCAGCGCCAATAGAAAATAAATATCTTACGACCGGGGTAAAAATTCTTATTGCCATCTTCGGCGTTGGAATGGCATTTGGTCTCTATCGTTTTTTATTCGGGCTTGGCTCGGTTACCCATTTAAATCATCAGTATCCTCTGGGCCTTTGGATTGGTGTAGATGTGGCCAGTGGTGTTGCACTTGCCGCCGGTGGATTTACCTCCGCCGCACTGATTCATATTTTTTATAAGGAAGATTATCATATTTTTGGTCGGCCTGCTCACCTGACGGCGATGTTGGGCTATACATTCGTCGTTATCGGATTATTATTCGATTTGGGACGCTGGTACAACGTATGGCACCCGGCAATACCCACAATGTGGCAGGGAAATTCCGTTTTATTTGAAGTCGGTATCTGCGTGATGATTTATTTGACGGTCCTGTACATTGAATTTTTACCGATTGTAGCTGAACGCTTTATCGGCCACTCACCCAAATGGATTGATGGTATTCTGCGATTTCTCGACCGCATTTTAGGAAAGATTATGTGGGTATTTATAATTTTGGGAGTTGTTCTATCTTGTCTTCACCAATCATCGCTGGGTAATCTGCTAGTCATTGCACCGTATAAAATGCATCCGTTGTGGTATACGCCAGTATTACCAATGCTATTCCTGATGTCTGCAATTGCCGTCGGTTTTCCGATGGTTTTGTTTGAATATTACCTGGCCGCCAAATCATTCAATCATCCCATCGATATGCAGAAGATGGGCAAACTGGCAAGGTTGGTGCCTGTATTTGTTGGCCTGTATTTCCTCATGAAAATAGGCGATCTCACCATTCGTGGAGCATGGGGGAACCTGTTCGATGGTTCCTATCAGAGCATATGGTTTGCAGTGGAACTTATTATCGGTATCATCTTGCCGATCGTTTTATTGCTAAATCAGAAAGTCCGAAACAATCCCACATTGATATTCATTGCATCGACATTATATATCATTTTTGGGGTTTTGTTAAATCGAATTAATGTGTTTTTAATTGCTTATCGACCACCATACAAGACACACATTTATTTCCCTTCAATCGGTGAAATTCTTGTTACCTGTGGATTAATTGCCGGATTAATTTTAGTGTATCGGGCGTTTGTTACTATTTTCCCGGTGTTACCGGCACATAAAAATGAACATGCCTAAATAAAGGAGCTTTGCATATGCGTAAATTTATATTAGTAATAGCTATTATGGCATTGGTGTTCGCGCCATTTTCTATCCGGGCTGAAGACGTGAAAGGGCAATGCCAAAATTGTCACATCTGTACCAAACCAACCGCGGACGATCCATGTTTGCAGCCATGCCCGCGCCATGACAAATCAAACAGTGCGGAACTAAAGAAGCATGCCAGTGATGCACCGGACGTAGTTGTTTTAAATGCTATCGAACATTTATTCGAACCGGTCACGTTTGCGCACAAATTGCATGCGAACATGTCGGAAATGGAAGGAAGTTGTGATGAATGCCATCATTATACACCGGCAAATTCACCACATCCGGCATGTAAAGATTGTCACAGCCTGAAAATGATTCGGGATAATTTGGAAATTCCCAGTCTGAAAGCGGCGTACCATATTCAGTGTATTGGGTGTCATAAAGAGTGGAATAACGAACGGGCATGCGAGCGTTGCCATCTTTCCAAGACTGAACCGCATGACAAGCAGCAATACCAGAAACCTCATTTTCTCATCTATCAGAAGCCAGAAAAGAAGTCGTATCACATAAGCGCTCCGGCAGGTGAATATGTCACGTTTTTCCATGAGAATCACGCACAGTATTATGGCGTTCAATGTAAGGATTGTCATCACGATGAGTCGTGTGGACGTTGCCATAATGAAGATGCAAATTCAGCGAAAGTCATCAAGGCTAATCAGCACGTTATGAACGATAAATGTGCCCAATGCCACGATGTGAAGGCACAAGCTGGTTGCAACAAATGCCACTCGAAAACAGAACAGGCGCAGTTCGACCATAAACAGGCATCCGGCTGGGAACTAAAATCCTATCATAGCAAATTAGAATGTTCTCAATGTCATATTGACACGAAAAAATTTAATGCGGTGAATAAAAAGTGTTCGGGCTGCCACAACTCATGGAATGAAGCATCCTTTGAACATGGTATTGTAGGTCTGGAACTGGATGAAACTCATGTGGAAGCTGCTTGTAGTGATTGTCATAACGGAGCGTTTGAGGCAAAGTCCACATGCGTTAATTGTCATGATGAACGCCCGGCTTCTTTACCTGGAAAGCGGGTAAAATAATAAGCTCAATATTCCGTAGAGTGATCTTCTTAGTCATGATTTAACTTAAATAGTGATTCCATCGCTCGCTCTGGTGGAATCACTTACCCTGCCGTGCAATATTTTCCTTGATTCTTCCACACTAATTTTGTAATATTACTCATTACGTTTGAAATAATGGCTTTGCATACCTTCTGACAAATTATTATTCCAATGAAAAAGATATTCCATTTTTTAAATCAGCCATACGCTCGCCAAAGCAACTCGACATCATTGTTGAAGAATGCTGTATTTACATCCGTTTTCGTCTTTCTTTTCCTGTTTATTTTTCAGCCATTCGGATTAAGTCAGGTTGATGATTCGCGAAAACTTTACGTTTTCCTTGGATACGGGCTGGTGACCCTCATTATTACATTATTCGATTTTTTTATAATTCAACAGATTTTAAAAAGACTGATCAAGCAACATGATGATGAACGTGAATACAAACTACGTGATCAAATTTTTTATATTTTGTGGGTCATAGTTACAATCGGCTTAGGTAACATGTCGTATACCTATTGGCTTGGATATACAAGTTTAGCTGTTAGTACAATTATACGATTTCAACTATATACATTATTGATTGGAATTTTTCCGGCAACGCTTTTTGTTATTATTGATTATAACTTAATGTTACGTCAACACCTTGCCACAGCTACCAAACTGAACAGTAAACTCGGCCACGAAACAGAACTAGCCATTGGCGATTTATCCGGTGATATAGTTGTTCTCACATCGGATAATGACAAAGAGAAAGTTGAATTGAAGGTCACGAATATTTTCTTCATAAAATCAGAGGGAAATTACGTTGAAGTGTATGTGCGCAAGGGAGATACAGTTAAAACTATTTTGTTGCGCAGCACATTGACACGCGTCGAGGAAATTGTGCACGATTTTTCTCACTTGTTTCGCTGTCATCGGGCATACATTGTCAATAGCAAAAAAGTGAGGCATGTATCCGGAAACTCTCAAGGCTACAGACTTCAATTGGTGGATACGAATCATGAAATTCCGGTCTCCCGAAATTATTCGAAGAAGTTGAAGGAATTGGTGATGTGCTCAAAATAATAGAATACCTAAATAAAGAAGACACGTCGATCAATCGCTGTGAAAAATACAAATCGATTTATTTAAATCTGTTGCATTTAATTATCAAAAATGATATATTGATGCATTGAAATTGAGATCATTTATTTTCTCTAACTTCATCTAAGTGAGTTTGTTTTACATCATCAATTCCACCCATCCAATTTTACCATTTATCCCAAATTCCAACAATCCATCCCGCAGCATTGACATTCATCCCAAATCCATGTCGTTCATCCCAAAATCAAAATCTTTTTCCGGAAGGTGCGTATATTTCCGGTAACAGCGAAAACAATTGACTGAAGGATGAATCAATGAAAAAATCCATTTTTACAAGTTCGTTATTGGCATTTATCATGCTGATATTACTCTCAACCTTTATCCTGGCGATTAATTTGGGGGAAACCATCCAATTTACTGCCAGCCTGCTGTGGACGCTTTTCCTGACATTTATTGCTTTCATGATTTTTCGAACAGGCAAAGTCTCTACCTATCGATCGATGTTTTTTATTATTTATGCATTTTGTTTTATTTTGATTTTCGTTACCAACCTGATCGAAGAACGGGGGAGTATGGCATTAACAGCAGAAATTGTAGCGGAACGTAATGTCCCACTCTGCCCGGTGGCTATCCCCACCCTTATTTTGCCAGCAGTATTCAAACAGGTACTTATTTTCCCAACGAAATTGTTCGATGGCCCCTACGGCGGATTTTACCCGATTCTGTTCATGTGGCTGCTTTCCGTGGTTGTGCTTGGCCGTGGCTGGTGCAGTTGGGGATGCTTTTATGGAGGAATCGATGAAGGCTTTTCCAAACTCAGGCGAACATCGTTGTTCAAATCGATCAAGATGAATCCCAAATGGCGATACTTGTCGTTTGCTGTGCTGGTAACAATAGTTTTCTGGGCGTTTCTGGAAATGGAACCGGTTTATTGTGAATGGCTTTGCCCGCTGAAGCTGGTGACAGAGTATTCAGAAATCAATAGTCTGGTCACGTATTTACAGGCCATTATTTTTATATCGCTCGGAATGGGATTGTTAATTATTTTGCCACTTCTATTAAAAAAACGAACACACTGCGGCTTATTTTGTCCGCTTGGCGCGTTCCAATCGATTGTTGGACTCATCAATCCGTACCGAGTGAAAATTGATAAAACGAAATGCACCGAATGCGGAAAATGCAAACGCGAATGCCCGCTATTTGTCATCACAGATGAAAGTATGCGTGAAAAAAGTATACCAATCACCTGCAGTCGTTGCGGAAAGTGTATGGATGTCTGCCCATCACATGCGATTAATTATTCGCTGCTGGGAGTGCCATTTTCCACAGATGACAGAAAATTGTCGAAAAAAGCCGCATTAATAAAACCAGTGTTTACGCGCCGGATTGCAGTTGGCGTGACTCGTTTTGTCGAAGAACTCTTCGATGCCCGCACCATGTATGTATTCAGCGGAATTCTGTTTGGAGCAATTATTTCCGGAGGAATGGTGACGAACGCATTGGTTCGAATTTATCACTTAATAACTACCGGCAGTTTATTAATCAAGTAATATGGGACATTACGAAATGAAAACAAAAAAATCAATTCTTGTTGTGCTGCGCGTTTTCCTGATGTTCGTGTATGCATTATTTCTATTGTGGCTAATTCCGACATTCTTCATCAATTATAACGGCGACTGGATTAAAAAAGTGGCAGACAGAATTCCATTGCATGAATTAGGCAATGACGGTCATACACAACAGAATGAGAAGTAAAAACATCAAAAGTATTTTCAAGAAAAATGAAGATGGCATTCATTTTGAAGGTATGAGTCAAACAAAAACAAAAAAATAGGGAGTATTCATCATGAAAACAGTAACGTATTCATTAATTTTTGCATTCATAGCTTTACTAAATCCATTACAGGCACAAGTTGAAAATATGAAAATCCAGGCGTTGCAGGATAGCTTAAAACAACACCCCGATGACTCATCCATCATGATGCAACTTGGAAAAATGTACCATGCATTGGGTGCTCAGGGGGAGAAAGACATGGTTGGAAATGCGGAACAAATGTTTCAGGCGGTTATCGAACGTGAACCAAACAATGCCGATGCTCACTGCTGGTACGGAAGCGTTTTAACGCTCAAAGGCCGCGACTCCATGCTGCCATTTAATAAAATGCGGCACGTGAAAGATGGCAACAAAGAAATGGATTTGGCTGTCTCGCTGGATTCGACCAATATTGCAGTGCGGTTGACACGTGCCAATACCAGTCTGGCATTGCCGTCATTATTCAATCGGATTGATTATGCAATTGCTGATTTTAAATACTATGTATCGGCATATGAAATGGCGCCTCAATATTTCAATGAAGCACAATATGGTGACGTGCTTGTCAAGTTGGGGCATGCATACCAGAAAAAGGGGCTTACAGAGTTGGCAAAAGCAACCTGGCAAAAAGTAATTGATGTGATGCCGAATTCGGTGTTTGCAACGAATGCTTTAAAATTACTTAAGGAAATGGAAGGGTAAAACCAAACGCGCCACGCACTTCCAAAGTGTGTGGCGCGTAATCCGGACGATTTGTTATTGTATACTTTCAACGGAGACATAAAAAGCGGAAGAATCATATGGAAATAATTATAAAAGCAGCGGTACTTGGATTATCCACAGGAATATATTGCGCAGGATTTTGTTTGCCTGTCATGATGCCGATCATCATGATGCGTGAGCAATCGACTGCAATCCAGCGTTCATTCGCAGTTTTGAAATTTAGTTTAGGGCGACTTGTGGCCTACCTGCTTATCGGTGGATTATTTGGGTACCTTGGTCAGAAAATGCATTCGGCAATCATTCCACCAATCACTGCCGGTTCATTTATTGTTTTATCATTATTATTAATCGGGTATGGATTGATTAACGGATTTCCACATTTTAAAATATGTACATTGATTAAGAAAGCATTACCGGAAACACGCTTTACAGTTCTCACCGGATTTTTTATTGGGCTTCATATTTGTCCGCCATTTTTGCTGGCAATAGGTTATGTTTTTCAATTGGGACAAATCGTGAACGGTATGTTGTTCTTTTTTATCTTTTTTCTCACGACATCGTTTTATTTAGTCCCGTTTATTCTGATTGGCTATTTTGCAAAGGTACCCGCGATGCGCTGGGTCGCTCAATTTTCCACAATTTTGGCCGGATGTTTATTTTTCTGGATTGGCATAAGTCACTTTATCATGCTGTAAATTAGTATATGTTGAATTTTACCACATTTTGTAAATACTATTTTTAATGAATAAGACATTTTTATTGACAATCCGGGGAAATAAATTTACATTCATAGTAAATAATAACTTTATTACTTATTATAATGTAAAGGAGGTTTATTATGTTCGAAGGAACTCCTCCGGTTTATTTTCAGATTATATGTACGACAGTGGTGGTTTTATTTACATTGCTGTGGCTATCATTACCGTTCAGTGCTTTGGTTATGTTTGTAAAAAGACTTTTTAAAACACCATGATTTTTAAACGGTTAGCTGAATAACACTATTCTGATTTCGATGCTGCACTCTACTTACTATCTCATCTTTTCAACTCCGAAATATAAGCACCTAATAGCTAATTCTGATTCTGCCTGGAATGAATACTGAATGTGGAATCCACTACTAAAAATCTGAAATTTGTTGCCTGTAAATTTTCGGTTTATTGGTTCATTAAACTTTTGTTGATTGCGGAATGATAATTGTCTATATTATGAATTGGCTGAAAAGTTCAGCACAACGAACTTTCATTGTCGCTTCCCGACTTATTATTATCCTGTAATGAATAATGAACCAAATTGACGAAAACCTGTTTTGTAATGATTTGCCAAGTAAGCCGAAACCTGAAATCGGAACAATACTTGTTACCGGTGCTACTGGTTATATCGGCGGACGCCTGGTTCCCGAATTATTGGCTCGCGAATACCGTGTCCGTGTTATGGTCAGATCGGCTTCCTCGGTGGCCGAACGATGGACTGATGTGGAAATTGTCGTTGCCGATGCACTCAAACCGGACACCCTGGATTTAGCGCTCAAGGGTGTCCATACGGCCTATTATTTGATCCATTCATTAATGCTTGGCAAGAAAAATTTTGAAACCGCAGATATTCAGGCAGCCGTTAATTTCCGTGATGCAGCAAATCGGCAACAGTTAAAGCGAATTATTTATCTGGGGGGACTGGGTGATATGGAGACGCCATTGTCTCCGCATCTCCGAAGCCGAATGCGTGTCGCCCATGAATTAAAACGTGGGAAAGTACCCACCACAATATTCCGTGCCGCCGTCATTATCGGCTCCGGCAGCGCCTCCTATGAAATTATCAAGCACCTGGTTAGAAATGTTCCCATCCTGACAATCCCTAAGTGGGCCTGCACAAAGTGTCAACCCATCAGTATTCGAGGAGTCATTAAATATTTGGTCGGAGCACTTGAAGTCGATGCAACGGCTGGTAAATTATTTGATATTGGCGGTGATGAAATTTTAACCTATGAGCAGATGTTACGTATTCAGGCTGAGATCATGGGGAAGAAGCGGTTCTTCATTTCAACATCGCTGATGAATATTGGATTGTATTCGTATGTCGCCAGTTTGCTGACGCCGGTACCCGTACCGTTGGTTCGTTGTTTGATGACTAGCTGTAAAAACGATGTCGTTTGTGATGATGAAGATATTAAAAAATTTCTGCCGTTTAAAACACTATCCTATCGTGAAGCCATTCTTCGCGCTATGTCTCGTGAGGAGCAAGATGATATCCGAACCCGCTGGTCGGACGCCTATCCGCCGGCGCATGAGCTCGCCATGAAATTGCATGAAGTGAAAGAAGCTATCCGATTCACGAGTTCATATACGTTGGAAACAGATAAAAGCAGATCGTCATTGTTCAGAACGATTTGTCAAATTGGGGGGAAAGAAGGCTGGTTCAATAGCAGTATTCTTTGGCGAATGCGAGGCTTGCTCGATCGGGTATTAATGGGAGTAGGTACTTCCCGCGGTCGTCGGAGCACAAAACAGCTTCGAATCAATGATGTTATTGATTTTTGGCGAGTCGAAGAGCTTGTGAAAAACGAATTACTACTCCTGCGTGCGGAAATGAAATTGCCGGGTAAAGCCTGGTTAAAATTTACAGTTTCACCAACGCTCGACAATAACAATCTGCTAACCGTGAATGCTTACTACCAACCACGAAACTTGTTTGGCAAAATCTATTGGTATGTTTTTTTACCGTTTCATATTTTTATTTTTAATGACTTGATAAAAGAAATCGCCAAGCGAAGTTGATGTTACTTCTTCTATATTCCAATCTTTCTAAAAAATTATAGAATGTATTGATCTACTCATGTGCCACGCACTTTTGAAGTGCGTGGTACGTTTGCATTTAATGGATTCAATAAACGTCATAAATAATCCTTGACATTTTAATCCTGATTATGTATCATATCCATATCACAAAAACACTATTCCCCCCCCGAAGGGCTTATGCATAAAGTACGAGCTCAGACAATCTGGATTGGGATAGGAACGTTTTTATTCCTACTTCTGATTACTTACTCTGCCAATAAAATCTACCGAATCGCCCTTGATGAAACGAAGCGGAATCATCAGCTACTGCAAAAGGATATGGCGAATGCGGCGGCAAATGGTATTTCTCATTACCTTTCGCATATTGCTCATGATTTGTTGGCCGTAAATTCATTTCAACAATCGCCCTTGATTGATCAATCGGTATTTATAAATTTTATCGATAATCTGTCCGATCACGCTATGATGGATGGTGTTCGTGCCATATTTTATTCGGATGTTGGTGGTAACGTGCTTCACACAACGAATGATTCGCTGAATAGTATTATTACGGCAATGTTTAATGATCGTGTAGATTGGAAACGCAATTTCACCGATAGTGCTAACATTTGGTTTTCCGGCGTCATGCCGATTGATGTGAATGGTCGCGATAGCGATCTATATTTTATGGTGGTGACGCCGCTTGTTCATCGGGATGCAAAATTAAATACTGAGACCGGAAAGGTCACGGGATTTCTTGGAGAAATTGTATGTCTTCGCTGGTTAATTGATAGTTACATTCGTTCTGTCAATCCTGGTGATACAGGCGCCGCCTGGTTAATTGATGGCGCCGGCCGGTTGTTATTCCATCCCGATCATCCGGAAATGATTTTGCGGGACGTATATGAAATTTCCGATGATTGTATGACGTGTCATACAACTTTTGCCGTACAGCGGGGAATGATAGCCGAAGATTCTCCGTTTGGAGAATATGCTGTCGGTAACGAGCCGATTAAAATTGTGTCCTATGTACCGATTCAAATTGCAAACTTGCGTTGGATTATTGTGGTGTCTTCCAACATGAATGATGTCACAGCCGTCATCCGCAACAAATTCCATCTTTTCTCTATCTTGATTGCCCTACTGCTAATTGCGACGACCATCATCGGACTTCTCCTTTACTTAATCAATACAAGACGAATTCGCGCTGAGGAAGCACAGCGTCATAGCGAGCTGAAAGAATTGCTTCATCAGCAAATTTGCCAGGCAGCCAAAATGGCCTCGATTGGCGAATTGGTGGATACGGTGGCGCATGAAATTAACACCCCGATAAGTATTATTGGTGCCCAGGCGGATGCTATGATCCTCAATCATAAGAATGGTGATAGCGAAGAACTACGTATCATTAAAGATCAAAGCCGCCGTATTCGTGATTACACCCGTCGATTGTTGAATCATTCACAGATGATGCCTTTCCGGCCACGATCGATTGATATCACACGAATCATCGATGAGACGATTTATCTGTTGGGGCATCGATTTCGCGTATATAAAATAGATGTACAGAAAAATTATGCCCGGGATTTACCAAACCTGTCTGTTGACCGTCGACAACTTGAACAGGTGATAATTAACTTGCTCAATAATGCCGTCGATGCCATCGGGAATAATGGCCAAATTCGCATTGATGTCAAAAAAAATGATGATGAGGAGGTTGAGTTGAGCATTTCAGATAGCGGTGTCGGCATTTCCAATGAAAATATGCTGCGCATATTCGAACCATTTTTTACCACGAAATCACCTTCCACCGGCACAGGATTAGGCTTATCGATTTCCAAAGCAATTGTGATACGACATGGCGGAAAAATTACAGTTGAAAGCACCAACGGACAAGGCACAACGTTTAACATAACACTTCCATCCACTAAATCACAGGTTCACGAAAAATGATTGACAACGCTCGCATTCTGGTTATTGATGATGAAAAAGATATGCTGAATGCCTGTCACAAAATTCTAACAGCATTCGGCCACAGTCCGGTGGTTACCGACAGCGGACATCTGGCAATCACATATCTGGAACAGGAAGAGTTCGATCTGATTTTGTGTGACCTCTGCATGCCGGATGTGGATGGAATAGCAATTTTGAAGAAAGCGAACGAGTTGGCGCCGTCGACGCCGGTTGTTATTTTTACGGCATACGGAACCGTTGATCGGGCGGTAAATGCAATGAAGATGGGCGCGTTTGACTTTTTGGAGAAGCCATTTGAAGTGGAGCATCTGGAAGTATTGGTAAAAAAAGGACTCCATCAACGCATGCTATATAAGGAACGCGGGAATTTATTAAGCCAATTGGAAGATAAATTTAGCTTCGAAAATATTGTCGGTCGCAGTTCGATTATGCAGAAGGTATTTGAAATGGTAGAAAGTGTGGCGCCGACAGATGCGAATATTTTTATTTCCGGTGAAAGTGGCACCGGTAAAGAACTAATTGCCCGCAGTATACATACTCGCAGTCGCTGCCGAACAAAACCGTTTATCCCGGTGAATTGTGGCGCACTCCCGGAAAATTTATTTGAAGCAGAGTTGTTCGGTTATGAAAAAGGCGCATTTACCGGTGCGGTGCAACGCAAACCCGGACTGTTGGAATATGCTGATGGCGGCACATTTTTTCTTGATGAAGTATGTGAGTTGAGCGAGCCGTTGCAGGTAAAGCTGTTACGGGTATTGCAGGACATGCAACTTCGACATATTGGTGGCAATGAGTTAATAAAAGTGAATATCCGTTTGATCTCGGCTTCCAATCGTGACCTTGAACAAGCGAAGGAACATGGCATACTTCGACCTGATTTTTACTATCGGTTGAATGTTATTAATATCCACATCCCACCATTACGTGAGCGTCGTGAAGATATACGTGTATTGGCAGAATATTTCTTACGTCAACAACTCAAATCATCTGAAAAGGAAATCTCCGGAATTCACCCACTCGTGGCCGAATTATTCGATAAATATGATTGGCCTGGAAATGTCCGTGAACTTGAAAATGTAATGGAACACGCCATTACACTCTGTCGTGGTGATGAAATTGTATTAGCCGACCTGCCGGCAAACTTGCTGAAAGATACGACTAAAAATAATAATGGCAACGAATCGTACACGACACTTTCACTTAGCGAGTTAAAGCAGAAAAAGATTGAAGAAGTCGAAAAGGACTATTTACTTGCACTGCTCAAAGAGTGTAAAGGCAATGTAACTCACATGGCTCAAAAAGCCCAAATGACCCGTCGCAACATCCACCGTCTATTTATTCGTCATCATATTGATCCTTCCGTTTGGCGAACAACAAAGTGAGACTTTCTTGTCCCACTTACTACTTATCTACGATTGATTCTAATCGTGCATTAATAAGAAGTTATTAAATACGCAAAAGTCGAAGTGTGACATTGGAGTCCCATGATTCATACGAATGAGTATCCTGAATTCTAATCTCTAACTTCCATAAAATTAAAATCCAACCTCACATAAATCCCTCAAAAAAAAGTAGCAATTTCCTGTGGTATAATATTTGACTATAACCACTTAACTAAATTCGGGTGCATAGCTATGCAATTCCATCAACGCATACTATTGGGATGCCGTGTTGAAGAATCGATAAACCTATGGCATAAAGTAGCTACGGAGATGGAAATATCTTGTGATCATGAAGTCCGATTGGAAGATTTTCTCCTGGCGATTCAGGATAAGGATTATCATGCAATTGTTATCGATCTGGAGTTATTCGGTGCGGATGAAATGAAAATGATTCGTTTGGTTCATCATATGCGTCCCAAAATTCCGGTCATTACAATGGTAAAAAATTTAGATACCACTATTGGAGGGCAACTGTATAACGAAGGCGTATCGCATATTCTTGTTACACCTCCCTGTGAGGAAACAATCCGAACTGCATTAATGACGATTCCAAAAGCAGTTTCGAAATTTAAGTAAGAATACTCAATCTCGAATTCATACTCTTTCCGATAATGAAAACATATTCTCTTCAAACGATTATCGGATCCTCAATCTCTTGCTGAAATGACTACTAGCGTCCAAAATATCTAATGATACGTTATCTTTGGAAGTCAATAAATATCACAGTAACTTTCCAGTTCTGTAAATTACAAAAGACCTACGGATAACTAAGTTGCCTGATCCTGCCGTCTTGCACCGGCGTACCACGCTGTTCGCGGCACGAACGGTGTCGAAGGTAACACGTAATCAATATTGTAGAGTGTCGTTGGCTTCGGCAGGCTCAGCCGACGGATCGCCAATGACTGAATAGTAACAAATCTCATTCATTATGGCAATTTGCGATTCCTAGAATGAACCCAATAATAAAATCCCAAAACAACACATACTAAACCTAATAAATAGGAGGAGAGCCTTTGGATCTGTCCAGACGCAATTTTCTTAAATGTACGGCTGTCGCCGGAAGTCTGGGAATGGTTAATTCGGCAACACTGGTGCAGGCAGCTCATCGCAGGCCAGTATCGCCGGATTGGCTTGGCGTCCTTGTGGATACAACCGTTTGCATCGGATGTCGTCGCTGTGAGTGGGCGTGCCGCGATTTCAACCAAATGCCCAACAAACCGATTGCAGAGTATGAAGACAAATCGGTGTTTGACGAGCTACGACGCCCTTCGGCTACAGGGCATACGGTCGTGAATCGCTTTGACAATCCCCAGAATCCCCAACGTCCGTACTACGTTAAGGTACAATGCATGCACTGTAACGATGCCGCATGTGTGTCGGCGTGCATTGTTGGCGCCTTTTCCAAGGATCAGGAAACCGGAGCAGTAAAGTATGAACCATGGAAATGCATCGGCTGCCGCTATTGCATGGCCGCCTGTCCGTTTCAGGTGCCAACATATGAGTATAGCAATGCGCTGACTCCCAGGGTGCAAAAGTGCACATTTTGTTTTGAAAATCTCAAAAAATACGGTCGCCAGCCGGCATGTTTGGAAATGTGCCCGATGGAGACAATGATTTTCGGCAAACGCGAAGAATTGCTGGAAATCGCCCACGACCGGATTCGAAAATACCCGGACCGTTATGTCGATCATGTGTACGGCGAACATGAACTTGGCGGGACGGCATGGCTGTATCTTTCCGGACGACCGATGTGGGAAATGGGAATGGTTAAATTTAATGATACGCCAATTCCCAGTTATACCGAAACCATTCAACACAACTTGTTCAAAAACTTTTTGCCTCCACTGGCGCTGTTCGCCGGCCTCGCCAGTTTAATGTATATTTTCAAACGTGAGGAAGAGCGCGATGAAAGTTCGGAAGGAGGTGAAAAATGACCCCGGTACGACATTCTGTTGCCGAACCTGTCGCGAAAAAATTCTTTACGCCCGGCGTAAAAGTGTTACTCACCCTGTTTGGGTTGGGCGTCTTGTTCGGACTTTACCGATTCATTTTTGGACTGGGTTCTATCACACATCTGAATAATCAATACCCGTTAGGTTTATGGATTGGCGTCGATGTAGCGACCGGAGTTGCATTAGCCGGTGGTGGTTTTACAACGGCTGCATTAATTCATATTTTCTATCGCGGGAAATACAGTATTATCGGCAGGCCGGCGCATCTGACAGCCATGCTCGGGTATACATTTGTGGCATTCGGACTGATGATTGACCTCGGCCGCTGGTATAATATATGGCATCCTGCATGGCCCGCCATGTGGAATGGAAACTCAGCCCTGTTTGAAGTTGGTATCTGCGTCATGTTATACCTGACGGTGCTGTATATTGAATTTATCCCAATTGTCGCCGAACGCTTTATCGGCAATTCGCCCAAATGGATTGATGGCATCCTGCGTTTTCTGAATCGCATCTTGGGCAAAGTGATGTGGTTTTTTCTCATTTTCGGCGTAGTGCTATCCTGTCTGCATCAATCATCGTTGGGAACACTGATGGTGATCGCACCCTATAAAATCCATCCGTTGTGGTACACGCAGATTCTGCCATTACTATTCTTGCTTTCGGCGATAGGTGTGGGATTCCCTATGGTCATATTTGAAGGCATCTGGGCGGCAAAATCGTTTGGCCGAAAAATAGAAATGGATGTGCTGGAACCATTGGCCCGGATGATATCCCCGTTTATCGGACTCTATTTTTTCGTTCGAATTATTGATATCACTGTACGGGAAGTCTGGCACTATGTGCTTGAAGGGAGTCTACAAAGCTTTATGTTTATTCTGGAAATGGGCCTCGGTGGTCTTGTACCAATGGTTATGCTTTTTTCTGACCGACTCCGGAAAAGTCCGAAATGGCTGTTTATTGCCTCGACAATGTATATTGTTTTCGGTGTGTTATTAAATCGTGTGAATGTATTCTTCATCGCTTACCAGCCGGCGTACAAAGTGAGCCAATACATACCCAGTATTGGTGAATTTATGATTACAATTGGATTGATTTCTGCGTTACTTTTGTGCTACCGAATTTTTGTGACAGTCTTTCCGATTTTACCGGCCGAGCGAAAAACGGCTTAAACCGATAAGCAAAAATAGGTAAGCGAAAGGAGCATATACATGAATAAGCGTTATTTAATGTTGCTGGTTGTACCCGGAATCCTGTTGGCTTCGCTGGTATACAGTCAGGAAATCCTGGAACCGCCATTGCATCGCCTGCAGGAAAATTTCCTTGACCGGCACGCGACGATGATCGGCCTGAACTGTTCAGCGTGTCATACATGCTTGAATCCCAGTTTCAACGAGCCGTGCCTGAAATTCGAGCCACACTTCTTTCAGGATCATGGCATGAAAATAACATCCGAAAATCAGCCGCCGGAACTGGTTATCATCGACAAACTTGAAGATAAATATGGTGCGGTAAAATTCAAACACCGAAACCATATGCATATGGCTGAACTGGTTGAAGATTGCGCTGAGTGTCATCATTATATTCCGCCGGATATTAAAAAACGTGAGTGCAGAGATTGTCACGAAGCCTCGTATGTCCGGGATAAATTGGAAACTATCAGCCTGAATGGAATTTACCACAGAAAATGTCTGGGTTGCCATGTCGAATGGGGAAAAAGCACGAATTGTGAATTGTGTCATGTCTCCAAAGATCGGCAGCAGGCGGAGGAGCTTGGTAAAGAATTACCGCAATATCGGAAAATCAAGCGGATTGAAAGCAAGCTGTTTGTCACCCGGTATTTCTATGGTCCGTTTGTATTTTTTGATCATAAATTCCATACAGAACAAAAAAAACGACACTGTCCCGAATGTCATGTAAAGCAACCGTGTATTACCTGTCATTATCAGGATCAACAGCCCGTTGGCCTGTCGCCAATGGCGCGATCCGGTGTGCATGGTACGTGTCGCTTATGTCACGATGTGATGAGTCAGGATTCGTGTACGAAATGTCATTCCGACAAAGAAAAGACAACAATGACGGATTAATTCATCTGATTGGATGAGTTGCCCGATCCAGGGAAATTATATAACAGAAAAAATCAATAAGGAGGCCACGTTGAGTTCACTTATTGGAGATATAAATCGCCGGGATTTTTTGAAATTCAGCGCCGTGACAGCGGCTGCAATCGGATTGTCGCAATTTGATGTAGCGGGTCGGATATCGGAGGCCATAGCAGCGAGTAAGTCCGGCAAACCCCCGGTTATTTGGCTGGAAGGCCAGGATTGCGCAGGTTGTACAACATCGTTTGCAAGTGCGTTAAATCCACCGGCTGCATCACTTGTACTGGATGCATTATCGATTCGTTATCATGAAACCATTATGGCGGCTGCCGGTCATTTGTCCGAAGAAACATTGCGCCAGACAGTAAAACAGGGCGGCTATGTACTTATTGTAGAAGGTTCGATTCCGACTGCGGATGGCCGTTTCTGTATGATTGGTGGTCGACCGTTCGAAGAAATTCTGCTGGAATGTGCGGAAAAAGCCGCGGCTATTATTGCTGTCGGTGCATGTGCAACTTACGGCGGTATCCCCGCTGCTGGTCCGACCGGCGCCAAAGGTGTGCGCGATGTCGTGAAGAACAAGCCAATTATCAATGTATCCACCTGCCCGGTTCATGTCGATCATTTGGTGGGAACGGTTGTGTATTATTTAACGACCAAGCGCATTCCACCACTGGATAAAGAAGGTAGACCGCTAATGTACTTCGGCGAAAGCATTCACGATAATTGTCGTCGTCGCGCCTATTTCGAAGAAGGCATGTTGCTGGAAGACTGGAACGATCCCAGGCAGAAAAATTGGTGCCTGATTGGTAAAGGCTGTAAAGGTCCGGTAACTTATGCCGACTGTTCGGTGCGCCGCTGGAATGATGGCCTGAATTTTTGTATCGACTGTGGCGCTGGTTGCCGCGGATGCGCCGAACCGCGCTTTTACGCCGGCATGACGCCACTTTATTCCGATCCATTTGGCTATGTTGAAAAATTGAAAAAAGAAGCGCAGGAGCGAGCTCAGAAACGTGAAGAAACCCGGAAGGAGGTGAAGTAAATGGGAACGCGAATCACAATTGATCCTGTCACACGGATTGAAGGCCATCTGAAAATAGATGTGGAAATTGAAGATGGAAAGGTAAAAGACGCCTGGAGTTCCGGCACGATGGCCCGTGGTATTGAGTTGTTACTTCAAGGCAAAGATCCGCGTGATGCCTCCTATGTTACCTCACGTATTTGTGGTGTGTGTTATAGCGTGCATCAGCTCTGTTCGGCTTATGCCCTGGACGATGCATTTCACGCGGATATTCCTGTCGGCGGCACACTGTTACGCAACCTGATGATGGGTGCGGAATATATTTACGATCACATGCTGCATTTCTATCATCTCACCGCGCTGGATTATCTTGACATTATGGCGATTGCAAATTACACGGGTAATGATGCCGGATTGCTTGCCGTTAAGGATAAAATACTCGGCCTGGTAAAATCCAACGATACCTATCCGTTAACGCCGCGTTACAAGCCGGATGAATTTTGTGTTTCCGATCCGGATACAGTTATCACTGCCGTTAAGCATTATGTCGATGCACTAAGCATGCAGGCGAAAGCGCGAAATATGGGTGCAATTTTTGGTGGCCGGCAGCCCCATTATCAAAGCATTGTCGTCGGCGGTGTCACACAACTTCCTGATATAAATCAAGTGCTAAAGTTCAAAACTATGCTGGATGAACAGGCCGCATTTGTGAACGATGTTTATTATAAAGATGTAATGGCGTTCGGCACCGGCCCGTTATTACCGTTGGCAGCGGCTGGTGTTGGCGGTGGACACTATAATTATATTTCGTATGGCGCGCTCGATAAAAATCCGCCGAACAACGATTTGCTCTTCCCGGCGGGTGTCATTATAAATATGGATCCGGCGAATATTCAGGTGAAACCTTTTAGTCCGGATAAAATCACCGAATCGGTCAAGTACGCCTGGTATAAGGATTCAAAACCGTTGCATCCGTCCAATGGTGTTACTGATTATGATATGGATAAAGCCGAGGCCTATACCTTTGTGAAAGCGCCACGCTACGATGGTTATTCCATGGAAGTCGGCCCATTGGCGCGGATGTTGGTCGCCAAGAATCCGGAATTGATTGGACTGGTCAAACAGGGCGTGAAACCTGGCGCTGTTGCCCGCCATGCCTGCCGGGCAATTGAAACCAAAATGGTGGTGGAAGCCTGTTACAAATGGTGCGATCAGTTACTTTCGGAAATGACCAAACCGGGCTTCAAAATTCATGATGAAAAGCACTGGGAAATTCCACAGAACGGACAGGGCGCTGGATTTTATGAGCCGCCACGTGGCGCACTTGGTCATTGGATTAATATAAAAAATCAGAAAATTGAGAATTATCAGGCAATTGTGCCCACAACCTGGAATGCATCGCCGCGCTGTGAGAAAAAAGTGCGTGGGCAATATGAAGAATCGCTGATCGGCGTGCCGGTTCCTGATCCTGATAATCCGATTAACGTGGTGCGTGTAATTCGTTCGTTCGATCCGTGTCTGGCATGTGCGATACACTTGATTGATCCGCAAACCAATGAAATTAAAAAATTCATCGTGGATGCCTGATACTTACCCCCGATCCTGCAAACACACCTCCCGTTAGGATCGGGGGATTGATTTTGTGTTTAAATATAACTTTTTATCGTGGCAAGTAGAAACGAGATTGATGTAAAGGTAAATTCTTACAGCAAATTAAAACATGTAATCAGAGCTTTTTCACATGTCCAAATCCGAATTGCCTCATAATAAGGATACACATAAAACCATAATCCTCGGCGTTGGCAATGAACTTATGTCCGATGAGGGCGTTGGTGTGCATGTGGCCAGGGAAATGATGACCCGGAAGCTCCCGGCTGGTGTTGAGGTCATTGAAGGCGGCACCGATGGCTTCGGTTTGCTGAATATTATTACCGATGCTGATCGATTAATCGTAATTGACACGTTAAAAGGTGGAAGTAAACCGGGTACAATTTATCAATTCCATATTGAAGATGCACCGGCTACATCGGACATGTTTAAAACTTCAATTCACCAAATCGGTATTCTTGAAGTTATTCACCTGTCCGGTTTGATCGGAAAAACACCGTATACAACCGTGATTGGCGTGGAACCGGGTTCGATTGCCATGGGCATGGAATTGTCGGATGAAGTGAGGCAGAAGGTGCCGCGTGTGATTGAGATTGTTGAAAAAGTAGTTTCAGTTATTAAAGCTTAATAGCATGATTATTTCATCTTTATTTAATCTTTTATATCTTCGTAATTTCATGATGGCAGAGCGATAGTATCGCTTGAAGCGATGCCATTGTTAATTTACGCTATGAAAATTCACTATTGATAAGAATAGTTATAATTCAATTTTATAGTAATACAAATGACCAGTTGAAATAATCGTCTTCGACTCCGCTCTGGCTGAAGTGTGTTCTTCACGGTGAGCGGAGTCGCACCGTGATAACTCGTTAAATTTCAACTAATCACTATTTTCAACTGTCATTCACATTAGTACTAAATGAAATGTCAAAGTAATAAAAATTTAAAACAGTAAATTTATCCATTGGCTCATCTTAAATTTAGCTGTAAATTTAAAGACAATGTGCGAAAATTTACAGGATAATTTGTGATGAAAAATTTTTCTTATGGAAAATTTGGAACCTGTTTTTGTCAAAGAAAATGTTGATAAGTTAGTATCTCGATCTTTATTCATCAATTCATTAAGTTGATTATATAGCTGTACGATTGAATACATTTCTTAAAATATTTTATGCATGAACTCTCAATCATACAAAGTGTTGTCGACATCATCCTGAACGAAATGCCGAAACACGGCTTGACATCCATTTCACGTATTGTGTTGCGTGTTGGTGCGATGCGACAGGTTGTCCCCGATTCGCTGCAATTTGCGTTCGAATGTGTGCAACAGGGTACGCCGCTGGAAAACGCTCTGTTGGAAATTGAACATGTGCCCGTGAATGGCCGATGCGCCACCTGTCATCACGATGTTGCCATGCAGCATTGGTTGGATGTATGTCCGCTGTGTAAATCCGGCAATTTAGAAATTGTGAGTGGAAAAGAATTGCAGATAAAAGAACTGGAAGGGGATTAGTATCGGAGTAATTATTTTCTGTACAAATTTGGCAGAATATTTTTTAAATAATTCTTTTATTAGGTAATCAGTAACCAGTAATCAGTGATCGGTCACCGATCACTGATTACCGATTACTATAAATATATCCTTTTTGGTTCTGGCTTCGTCAGGTTGGGAATTGGAGTTGATCTAATATAAACAGAGTTCGCAAGGAACGCAGCTTAAAATATAAGGAAAGAAAGCATGAAAGTTTCCCTCGTCAAAAATATTCTCCAGGCGAATGACCGCATCGCTGAACAAAACCGGATGCTATTCCAGGAAAAAGGAATTCTCGCGTTAAATGTGATGAGTGGTCCCGGCGCGGGAAAAACAACGCTGATTGAACGAACCATCCGCGCTCTTGATGGTGAATATCGAATCGGTGTTATTGAAGGGGATATCCAATCCACCTACGACGCTGAAAAAATTGCTGCTACCGGCGCTCAGGTGGTACAAATCAACACGGGTGGCGCCTGTCATCTGGATGGCAATATGATCCGCGAAACATTCGATCAATTGAACCTCGATGAAATTGATGTTTTGATTGTTGAGAATGTCGGCAACCTGGTTTGCCCGGCGGAGTTCAGTGTTGGCGAGAAACACAAAGTCATGTTACTCAGCACGCCCGAGGGCGACGATAAGCCATTAAAATACCCGCTCATGTTTCATGAATCCACCGTACTGCTCGTCAACAAGATTGATCTGTTACCTTATCTCGACTGCAGTGTTGAAAAAATTCGGACAGAGGCAACGAAAATCAATCCAAATCTCAATATTTTTGAAGTGTCAGGGAAGACAGGAGAAGGTATGGACGCCTGGTTTAATTGGCTACGAAAATCAGCGAACGGAACGGCATGAGACAGCGCGTCAAATCGGTTGTCACCGGGATTGTTCAGGGAATCGGATTCCGGCCGTTTGTTTTTAATTTGGCCCGTGAACTGGAGCTCAGTGGTTTTGTGCAAAATACAAGTAATGGGGTTACGATTGAGGTGGAAGGTGAATCGGAGCGAGTATCCATGTTTTTTGAACGGATCAGACACAACCGACCTTCGATGGCGGTTGTTACCAGCCTGGATTGGGAATCCATAACGCCGAGCGGTGAGACCCGCTTTCAAATTCGTAAAAGTGCGTCCGGGGCTGAACGCAACACATTAATTTCTCCGGATATTGCTGTGTGCGACGAATGCCTGGCCGAGTTATTCAATCCTGCCAATCGAAGATATCGATACCCCTTCATTAATTGTACCAATTGCGGTCCACGTTATACGATTATTAATGACATCCCCTACGATCGTCCGCATACATCGATGCATGATTTTCAGATGTGTCCGCAATGCCTTGATGAATACAATGATCCAACAAATCGGCGATTTCATGCGCAGCCCACTGCGTGCGCAGTGTGTGGGCCACAGGTAAGGTTGCTCACTGCCGATAGAAAAATGCGTCGCGATGGTGATCCAATTGCGGAAACGATTCGCCTGATTGAACAGGGCGCAATTGCCTGCATCAAAGGACTCGGCGGGTTTCATCTTGCGGTTCATGCCGAAAACAATCATGCAATAAAACGACTGCGTCATCTCAAGCATCGCGAAGAAAAACCGTTCGCAGTGATGGCACGAGATGTGGAGCACGTCCGGAAACTTGCATGCGTATCCGAAGATGAGTTGAAGCTCTTAACTTCACCGGCGCGTCCGATTGTTCTGTTAACACGAAAATCTGCCGATTCGCTTGCCGATCAGGTCGCTCCACGCAATCCATATCTTGGCGTCATGCTTCCATACACACCATTGCATCATTTACTCCTGCAACATGAACAATCTGCCTGGGTGATGACCAGCGCTAACATCAGTGACGAACCGATCGCAATCGATAATGATGATGCGCTACATCGGCTAGGCAAGATTGCCGATTATTTTCTTGTACATGACCTCCGAATTTATGAGCGCATTGATGATTCCATCGTGCGGAGTGTCGGGGATAACCAGCAGCTTGTGCGCCGTTCCCGGGGGTATGTGCCGGCGCCAATTTTGATGCAACAATCCATGCCCGCAATTTTAGCCTGTGGCGCCGAGTTAAAAAATACCGTGTGCCTGACCAAAGGAAATCGCGCATTTCTCAGCCAGCACATTGGGGATTTAAAAAATCGCGAGAGCTATCAATTTTACCAGCACACCATTAACCATCTGCAGCGCATCCTTGATATTCATCCGGAGATTATTGCGTATGACATGCATCCCAACTATCTTAGCAGCCGATATGCTTTAGAGCAGGACATTGGAATTCGCAAAATTCCCGTGCAGCACCACCATGCGCATATTATGAGTTGCATGGCCGAACACCATCTGGATGGTCCGGTCATTGGCCTGGCATTTGATGGCACAGGATATGGTACGGACGGCAATATTTGGGGTGGGGAAGCGCTCGTGGTAGATGGTGCAAAATTTGAACGGGTGGCGCATCTGGAATATATGCCTATGCCGGGCGGTGATCTGGCAATCCGTGAACCGTGGCGGATGGCGTTGAGCTATTTATATTATTCATTCGGTAATGATATATTCGATATGCCTTCGTCGTTTTGGAATTGTACAGATGAACAGCAGCGCCGAATCTGTTTGAGTATGATTCAGAAAAATTTCAATAGTCCGCTAACTTCAAGCCTGGGACGATTATTTGATGGCGTCGCCTCTTTACTTCGTATTTGTCAACATGCCAGCTATGAAGGCCAACCAGCAATTATGTTGGAGATGATCATGGAGAATTCTGAAAAATACATTCCGTACAAATTCGAGTGGAAGCGAAAGGAAGACTGTTATATCATCCAACTACGATCAATTTTGAATGGTGTGATTCAAGATATTTTGGCCAGACAAAAAGCTGGCACCATTAGCGCCCGATTTCATGAGACAATTATTCACTTATTTTGTGAGTTATGTATTCAATTAAAATCCGACACTGGATTAAATCGTGTGGTCATGAGTGGCGGGGTTTTCCAAAATGTTTGCCTGGCGACTGGTTTGCGCGATGCACTTGAGCAGCGGGAATTTACAGTGTTTACTCAGCAATATGTTCCATCCAATGATGGCGGAATTGCGTTAGGGCAGGCTGCGATTGCAGCAGCGATAGAGTCTTAACATGTAATTTATAATTGTAAATGGATAATTATCAATCAATTTTCAATTCACATTATCAATTAAAAATTCAAAATTATAGAGGAGCCAACCATGTGTCTGGCAGTTCCCATGCAAGTAATCTCCATTGAAAATAATGTGGCCACGGTTGAGCTGGCTGGAGCACGACGAACAGCAGGCCTGGACATCATTGATCCCAAACCGCAGGTTGGCGATTACGTAATTGTTCACGCTGGATTTGTAATCAATATTATTGATGAAAATGAAGCGAGAATTGTATTAGATGATTTTAAGATCATGCGTGGGGAAAAATCTTGAAATTCATTGATGAATATCGCAATCGTGAACTGTGCGATCTGTTAGTCGCGGAAATCATAGAAACAGTGGACCGCCCGATCCGCCTGATGGAAGTCTGCGGGACTCACACAATGGCAATTTCGCGGAATGGCATTCGGGAGATGCTGCCACCGCAAATAACGTTAATTTCAGGCCCCGGTTGCCCGGTGTGCGTTACGGCACAATCGGATATTGATCGCTGCATTGAACTTGCGCAAGTCGAAAATGTCATCATAACCACATTCGGTGATCTGATGCGCGTCCCCGGCGGTGATACCAACCTGCAATCAATACGGGCACAGGGAGCAGATGTTCGCATGGTTTATTCCACACTGGATTGCCTTGCGATTGCCGAACGCGAACCGGAGAAACAGGTTGTTTTTCTTGGCGTTGGATTTGAAACTACAGCCCCAACAGTTGCGGCAGCCATTTTACAAGCCAGACAACGCAGCATCCATAACTTCTCCGTGCTTTCCATGCATAAAATAGTCCCGCCGGCATTGCACGCGCTCATGCAACATCCGGATGTAACGGTGGATGGATTTATCTGTCCCGGCCATGTCTCGGTGATTATCGGTGCAAATGCTTATCTACCAATAGTTACGCAATACCATGTGCCGTGCGTTATCACCGGTTTTGAACCTGCGGATATACTTGATGGCATCCTGAAAATAACGCAACAATTACAGAAACAGACTACTCGGGTTGATGTTTCCTATCGACGCGCAGTTTTCCCGGATGGGAATAAAAGAGCAGTTGATGTTATGTTTCAAGTATTCGAAATCGTGGACACCGATTGGCGTGGAATTGGTATGATTCCTGGCAGTGGACTTAAAATAAATAGTAATTATCAGGAATATGACGCAAGCTTAAGATTTAAGCTGTCACCTCCGAAAGCGATGAAAGCGACCGGCTGCCGCTGCGGCGACATTCTGATCGGAAAACTCATTCCTCCTGATTGTCGCCTGTTTGCTTCCCGATGTAATCCCCAACATCCCATTGGACCGTGTATGGTCTCCAGTGAAGGCACATGTGCAGCATATTACAAGTATCATCGCTAATACGGATGAAACCCAACCTGGCATAAGCATAAAGCAAAACATGTTGGTCTGCTTAATATTGATTATAACAAAATCCACTTCATTTATTAATACCGCAAAAGTAACAACCATCCTCAATTATTAAACATAAACTTGAAAATATATATATCGATTTTATCCGTTTGTTACCCGCTTCTCTAAAGGCAATAATTTATTCTCGCAATTTTTCGTGAATGCAGGTATGATTGATTGGTCTAACTGATAATAATATCATGTTATCCGCGGAGATCCGAAATATTGTGTTAATGATTTTTCAGTGATATAAATCTGGTCAACATTTGGCAATTAGCTTTTGTTTCCTCTTTCTGGTAATTATAAGACATTTGGTATCCACTCAGCTAGTTTGGTTTTTCCTATAATATACAAAAAATTTAAAATGTGTTTCCGTACGAGCTATAGTGAAATTCTAATTTTACATATAAAATAATCGCTTCATCCGAACCAAAGGAGATGAAAACTATGATGAAGAAATTATCCATGAGTTTAGCTGTTGTGCTGTGCATGCTTACATTATTTTCAACTGTAAGCGGCCAATTGCTGGTGGAAAATTTTGACTTTCCGGCAGGGGAAAATTTGACTGATCATGGCTGGGATGTGTTAGAAAGCGGGGGAGAGAATCCTGTAACTGTATCGTCGGAAGGTTTAAGCTATACCGATTATATATCATCAGGAATCGGAAATGCCGCATTGTTGGATAATACAGGCGAAGATGTAGTAAGATCGTTCACTGCGCAAACATCTGGTGATATTTATGTTTCATTCTTAGTTAATGCGGATGATGTTGGCGATAATGTCAGTTTTAATGAAGTACTTATTCTAAGCAGTGCAACTGGTGCAGGCGCACGTTGGGGTCGATTTTGGGTCGATAAAAATTCAACGAGCCTAAGATTCGGTGTAAGTCAATTTACTGAATCAGCAACCTACACCGATGCCACATACAGTTTTGGTACAACCTACCTGATTGTTCTAAAATATTCGATTGTGAGTGGTAGTGATAATGACCAAACAAGTTTGTTTGTCTTTGAATATCCGACATTGCCTGCCACAGAGCCAGTAACACCGACATTGGGGCCAACTGCCTCCTACAATACAGATCCTTCCGATATTGCCCGTATCGTACTTCGACAGGTAACCGCCTTGAATAATCTAAGAATTGATGGAATTCGAATTGACTCAAGCTGGAATGACGCCCCGCTTCCGGTCGAGCTATCATCGTTTACTTATTCCATTGATGGCGGTGACGTGAAACTTGGATGGACAACCGCATCTGAAACCAATAATTTCGGTTTCGATATTGAGCGATCCATAGATGCTAAATGGGAGAAAGTTGGGTTTGTTGAAGGATGTGGAACAACGTCAGCGCCACAATACTACGAATTCATTGATCATCATATGGCTAACAGGACATGCTACTATCGGCTTCGACAAATTGATACCGATGGCACATTTTCGTACTCATCAACTTTGTGCGTGGCACCCGATATTCCTGATAAAATTCAACTGGCACAATGTTATCCCAATCCGTTTAACGCTTCAACAAAGATTTCATACGTATTGTCAGAAGCAAATTTTGTTTCGTTAAAGATTTACGATATGCGCGGAAAGGAAGTAGCGAAATTATATGAAGGATTGCAGGCAGCGGATTCCTACTCGGTTCAGTTTGATGCATCAGCGTATTCAAGCGGTGTCTATTTTTATAAGCTGCAAGCCGGCAATGATATTGTAAAAACACAGAAAATGCTACTGTTGAAATAAGTAAAACATCATATTTGCATAGCGCCAGCATTCGAACGAGAATACAAACGTTTGTGCTGATCGGTCTCACGTTATGTCATTGTGCAATGGCTTGTTTCTGTTTCAATTTAACCGGAGCAACCAATGATTATAATTGTGCATCGAAAGGTATAAAAATTAAAGCGGTTTACACTAAAAAATTAGAATGATGAAAACTCATGTTTCATCATTCTATTTTCTGCAATACTTAAACGAAATGACCTGCCCGTTCTGAAATTCCAATATTTAAAAAATTCGTTACTGATTTTACATTTTACCAAATTCCGAATTGGTTCCGGAATTTTTATGAGGAAAAGTCAAATCGTCAATGATATCCTGAGAAGTAACGATATCGTTTAGCTTAAGCTCACCGGTTTTCTTTTTAACAAATCTGCCTTTGACATCTTTTACGAAATTACTAAATTGAGTGGACATGATATTTTCCTTGTTTGAAGTTTAATAGATGTATCACAATGCTTATATCAATAGTACATCTTTATCTGCTCAAATTAGGCGTATCAAGCTTACGCCTGTAGTTATTTGCTACTGTAAGTATCAAATGTTATGCCAACGGAAATGAGTCGGATCGGTACTGCATCTATAGTGGTTAATTTGAATAAATTAGACAGATTATGACTTTTTCTTGAAAATGGGAATTTGACGATAGATGACATTAGCTAATAATTTCATGGGACATCAAATGGGACATAATTGATGTCCATCTGCCCGAATCATGCACGATCAATAAAAGATGCGATGAACATTTTTTGTGTCGCATTGCGTTACATGGGACACGAATCAATTGGAAATTGAACATAGTTAAAATCGTTCCACTTCATTTTCCCTGAAGCACTTACTATTCCCTCATAAGTGGAATTTACAGAACATAGGTAAGCAACAATCAAATGCTACCATCGAATCGGGATGCGAGATGGTAAGCTCAGGGAAGGTAATGATCGTTGTTTGGCTATAAAATGCGAGACTGAAAATTTGTTATGACTTGTATAATTATATCATTTTATTTGATTTTTACCATTTCATTTTGTATTATACAACCAGCTTGCATGATTACCGGTAAAATTGCATTCATTCAATTTTCTCATTAATATGAAAGCGATTTTATGAAAGCGCTGATGCTACGAGAATATAATCATTTTGAGTACATCGATGTCCCAGAACCGGATACTCACACAGACGAGGTTCTGGTTAAGGTTCATGCATGCGGCATTTGCGGCAGCGACGTCCACGGGATGGATGGCAGTACGGGGCGACGGATTTCGCCGATTATTATGGGGCATGAAGCTGCGGGTGTAATTGTAAAAATCGGTAGTGAGGTGAAGCGGTGGCAGGTTGGTGATCGTGTGACGTTTGATTCCACTATTTATTCCATGGAAGACTGGTTCACCAAAAAAGCTTGTACAATCTTAGCGATAATCGGATGGTACTTGGAGTTTCGTGTAATGAGTACCGACGTCATGGTGCATTCGCTGAGTACGTGGCTGTCCCACAACATATCCTCTATAAAATTCCCGATAGTGTTACATTCAATCAGGCTACAATGGTTGAGTCAATGGCTGTGGCTCTGCACGCGGTTGAGCTCACGTCGCTTGTGACAAATGATAGTGCGGCGGTGATCGGCGCTGGCATTATCGGTTTGTGTATCATTCAAATTTTAAAAATCAAAGATTGTAGCCTAATCATTGCTGTGGATGTACAATATGAACGATTAGTACTCGCACAAGAGTTAGGAGCTACGGATGTTGTTAAAAACTGATCCTGTCGAACAAGTTCATAAACTAACGAAAAAAACGAGGCGCTGATGTCGCGTTTGAAGCCGTGGGAACAGCAGTAACTGTTAGACAGGCGATTGAATGTGTGCGAAAAGATGCAACAATAACGCTCGTTGGCAACATATCTCCCAGTGTCGACATCCCGTTGCAAGCAGTGGTCACGCGCCAAGTACGATTACAGGGAAGTTGTGCGAGTTGCGGTGAATGTCCGGCATTACTTTTTTTCATTGAGCAGGGGCGAATCAATGTGGATAGATTGATTAGCGCTACAGTACCTTTGGCTGAAGGTGCACATTGCTTTAACCAATTGTATAACAAAGAAAAGGGATTATTGAAGGTTATTTTGAATCCTTAAAAATAGCTAAATTGAGCAATAGGTCAAATTCGACTTTGTCACATTTCTATTTGATGAATTGATATGAGTGTATCGCAAATCGTAGGCAAACGGTGAAATGTTTCAACTTCACTCGGCATAAAGCGGTCGTTGACTTCACACTGAGCGAAGTCGAAGTCTGAATAAGTCAAACGACTAATTTTTTTAACTTAACGGCATTGAATTATAACATATTTTTAAAGCGAGGGCGCGAAATGAAACAAAGAGTAAAATTTCGAATCGGAGTGATTTTTTCACTCAGCGTTTTTTGTTTCATTTCCATCATCCATGCACAGGCAATCTATGATCTTGATCGATATATTGAAAATCCCGAGATGTTCGCTGAAAACCAGGAGCCGGCACATGTGCCGTTAATTGCGTTCCCAACAGTACAATCGGCCCTGGTGAACGATTGGACAAAATCGCCATATTTCATATCACTCGAAGGTAGATGGAAATTCAACTGGTCTGTAAATACCTATGAAGCGCCGGCTGATTTTTTCAAGGAAAATTATAACGTAAGTGGCTGGGATGATATTGATGTTCCCAGCAATTGGCAAATGAAAGGCTACGGATGGAATATCTACCGTAACGTTCCCCAGGAATTTAGTCCGTATGATCCGCCCCATGTGCCTGACGATATCAATCCTGTCGGTAGCTATCGAAAGACATTTACCATTCCGGAAAATTGGAGTGGAAAACAGGTGTTCCTGCATTTTGATGGCGTCCAAAGCGCTTTATTCGTGTGGGTGAACGGTCAGTATGTGGGCTATGATGAAGGCGGAAAGACGGCATCCGAGTACAATGTAACATCCTATCTTCATCCCGGGGAAAACGTGCTGGCAGTAAAAGTAATTCGTTGGTCCGATGGTAGCTATCTGGAAGATCAGGATATGTGGCGGTTTAGCGGTATTTACCGCACGGTGTATCTGTTTGCCACGCCTGATGTGCATATCCGCGATTTTTTTGTGCGGACCGATTTTGATGATAAGTATGAAAATGCGACGTGGCGGACTACCATTTGGTTGAAGAATTATTCAAGCGCGAATGTAAATAAACATATGGTTCGGGTGGGATTGTATGACCTGGAGGGCAGCGTCGTTGCTTCGGGTAAAGCCTCGGCGAAGCTTGCCGGCAAACAGGAAATCGAACTGGATGTAAAGCAGAAAGTCACGCATCCGTTAAAGTGGTCGGCTGAAAAACCGAACCTGTATCACATGACGCTGGAATTGTTTGATCCTGACGATAACATCCTTGAAATACTTTCCGAACGCGTTGGTTTTCGGAAAATTGAATTGATTAATGGCATCGTTCACATAAATGGAGTACCAGCGGAATTTCGCGGTGTAAACAAGCATGAACATCATCCTGTCTATGGCCGGAGAATGCCGGTGGATATAATGAAAAAAGATCTGGAACTGATGAAACAGTTCAATGTGAACGCCGTTCGCCTTTGCCATTATCCCAATGATCCCAACTGGTATCGCCTGGCAGATGAATATGGCGTCTATGTACAGGATGAAGTGAATACCGAAACCCATTACGCAGAAGTCAATGTGGGGAGGCGATATGGTATTAACTGGTTTCCCGAACAATCGGCATGGCAGAATGCATTTTTTGAGCGCTTTGTTCGTATGGTACAACGCGACAAGAACCGACCGTGTGTTGTTATGTGGAGCACCGGGAACGAAACCGGAACCGGTCCGGTGAATTTTAAGCAGGCAGAATTTGCGCGTACATTCGATGGTACGCGACTGATCATGCATCAAACCAACCGGCCGATGGGCGATGCACCCTACGTGGATATCTACGGGCCGCGTTATCCCAGTCCGGAAAAAGTTCGCTATTATGCCTTAAATGAAAAACGTCCTGTGGTGATGGGAGAATATATACACGCCATGGGCAACAGTGTCGGTAATTTTGATGAATTTTGGGATATTATTCGGCAGTATCCGAACTTGCAGGGTGGCTTCATCTGGGATTGGGTCGATCAGGGATTGCAACAAAAGCTAATCCTGACGCCCGATTTGTCACAAAACTCGATTCACAGCGCATTGATGGGGAGTTCCAAAATTGTCGATGGCAAGTTTGGCAAAGCAGTGGCCCTGTCCGGAATTGATGATTACATTGAAATTTATGACCATCCCAATCTTGATATTACTGGCGACCAGGTGACAGTGGAACTGTGGGTGTATCCGCGGCATTGTCAGGAAAAGAATCCACTTGTAGCCAAGGGTACGGAACAATATGCGCTGGAACAACTCACTCCGGACAGTCTGCAATTTTCCATTGATAATGGCCGCAACACCGGCGTGGCAAAGGCGCGGGTTCCTAATGATTGGGATTTCAACTGGCACCATGCAGCCGGTATTTACAATGGTAAGGAAATAAAACTGCTGGTTGACGGCAATGTCGTAGCAGCGACACCATTTTCAGGTTCTATCCATCGTTGCCATTTACCGGTAGGCATCGGGAAGAATGTACAGCGTAATCATTCAAACTATCCGGGACGATTGTCCAATTCGATTATTGACAATGTCCGTATTTATGCGCGTGCATTATCGGTTGACGAACTTGGATTCAACCATTCAAATGCGGCCGCCGGTGCGGAATTGGTGCTTAATTTCGATGAATTTATTAATACCGGAAAAACATTCTTCAGCTATGGCAGCGATCCGTTTTGCATCAACGGAACAGTGTTCGCTGATCGGACTGTGCAGCCGGAAACGTGGCAGGTGAAGCGCAGCCATGCGCCGGTGCGAGTGAAGGCTATTGATTTGCAGGCAGGTAAATTCCGGGTAATAAACTATCATCATTTTACGAACCTGAGTGAACTTGATGCCGTATGGAAACTTCACACAGCAGATCGCGAGTTAAACAGTGGCAGTTTGACACTGGATGTGTCACCGCTTTCCGATCAGTTAATTACCATTCCCTTTGGTTCACCTGAATTGCAACCCGGTGACGAACTTTGGCTCACGTTTACATTCACACTACCGGAAGCAACCATGTGGGCAGCAAAAGGATATGAAGTTGCATTCGATCAATTTAAACTACCCATAATTGCGCCGGAAAGAATTGTGCCCAAAATTGATGATTTGATGTTATCACTTCTGGAAACAACGAATCAGATTACGATTCAAGGAAACGATTTTAAGTACACACTCGATAAGCAGACTGGGACGTTGGCATCGCTTTCCTGGCAGGGCAATGAGTTGCTGAAGTCCGGACCAAAATTGAGTGTGTATAGACCAGTCATTAGAAATGAGAGCACCGATTGGGGACATGAACGACAACTGAAGCGATATTGGGAAGCCGAAGAGTGGTGGTTTGAAGGACTTGATCACGTGAACGAACAACTGCAAGCAATCGACATTCTAAAAAATACAGAAGCCGAAATTCTAATCAACGTGCATACCATGTGGTCGAATCTTGTGACCCGGCGTGACAATACCGGATTTGAGTGCAATTATGAATATACGTTCCTTCCCACAGGTGATATTTTGTTACATCATTATGTATCGCCATTTGGGGAATTGGATTATTTTCAAAAAGTCGGTGTGCAACTACGACTCAATCAGGATTTGCAGCAATTCACCTGGTATGGCCGTGGCCCGTTCGAAACTTACCCCGATCGGAAGACTGGTGCGAAAATGGGTATTTATCACGGTACAGTGGATGAACAGTACGTTCCGTACATTTTGCCGCAAGAACATGGCAACAAAACCGATGTTCGCTGGGCTGCGCTTACAAATGGGGACGGCGTAGGTTTGGCAGTATTTGCCGATCCTGACATGAATGTCAACGCATCGAATTACGATCCCGACAATATTGACCGGGCTCGTTATGCATTCCAGCTCAAGAAAGCTGATTATGTCACGCTCAATCTTGACCATAAAGTGACCGGCGTCGGCGATACACCAGTTCTGCCACGCATGAAATACCGGACATGGCCGCTGGAGTATGATTATACATTGAGGTTGAGGCCGTTCTCTGAGAAGGATATTTCGGTGATGGAATTGAGTCGGCAAAATGTGAATTAGATCAATTATTTAAAATTTATAGAATTTTCATTTACTCCCATAAATCGCTAATACATGAATCCCATTCATCCACATGAGTGATTGATATCCCGGTATTATTCATCCAAAAATCAGTATAAATAAACCGGGCAGACACTATTGGAAGGATGATGACAGAAAATTTTAAAATGCGATAAGCAGAAGGCTGATCGCTGACCGCTAAAATAATACGTCGATTTCTAACAAAAAAACAGGACAATTTATGAGAAAAGTAATTGCTGTGTATATCGACCTGGAGAATGTTGCCGGTATTCTGGATTTGGACAAAATGCTCCAGGACATCATTCTGGAAGAACAAAAGGATGAACCTGAAGAGCATGTATTTGCCGTGAAATTTGCATGTGGCGACAGCCGGTCGATTGCCAAATTGCGAAAACATTTGGTCAACCACAATTTTGCCATCCGTGAAGCGCCGCATATCTCCGGCAAGAAAAATCGGGCTGATTTAATTATTAGTATGGATGCATTCGAAAAGCTGTATCTGGATAAACCATCTATCGATCGGTTTGTGTTTGTTACGAGCGATTCGGACTTTTCCGTGATTATGGATATTTTGCGGAAGTACGGCCGGGAAGTCTGGTTGATCACCAAGGAAGGCGATGAACTGCGACCGATTTTTACCAATTCAACGGATAATATCATCACGATTCCCCAAAAAGACAAATCAAGCGCTAAAAAGATTCCTGTTGAAAACAAAACTGAGCCTGTTACTAAACAACCGAATCAAGTAAAAACAAAACCGAAAAGTAGTGACGGAAATGCAAAAGATGATATCGCCAGAGAGTTGTTCATTCGTGTTCTTAAAAGTCTCGATCCGAGCAAGGATCATTTGCTCATCACCATTGCAAATAAAATGCGGCAGTTGGACAAATCATTCAAAATTAAAAACACCAGCTTCAAGAAGATGACGGTACTGGCGAAGGAATTTGAAAAAGATGAATGGTTTAAATCGCTGAAGAACAAAGATGGGCACTTGCTGATTCATGATTTGGATATGACGGGTGAGTGATGTTGTGGCCTTAATGCTGTACGAAAGATGACGAAATTAATTGATTGTCCAAATCATTTCATAATTTCGTGAATGGAACAATTCCTGATTAATGAAAAAAACATTAGATTTTTTCTTTCGAAATGAATATTGTATCACAGATAATTGATCGAAGGGCAAAGTGTATGGATTCGGTAACAATATCACCCAAATTTCAGGTCGTCATTCCTCGAAAGATAAGGGATTCACTCGATCTCAAACCTGGGCAAAAGGTAAGAGTGATACAGTATGGAAAACGAATTGAACTAATCCCCGAATTAAAAATCTCTGATATGCGCGGATTTTTGAAAGGAATAAATACTGATTTTACTCGAGAGAAGGATCGACTATGAACTTAGTTGATTCTTCTGGCTGGCTGGAATATTTTTTGGATGGAAAAAATGCCCATCTCTTTTGGGAACCACTAAAGCGATGATGAGCTTCCCGCGCGTTTTTTGCGCGGGTTAGTTCAATCATTATTTAGGCCGCATCCCTTTAGCAGAGACGTTTC
>JAFGDW010000078.1 GCA_016931935.1 Candidatus Zhuqueibacterota bacterium
CAATGATGGCGCAATGACCCCGGGAATTGATCCTGACGATACGATCGATGGCATGTCGGTCAAGCGGATCGAAACCATCATGGAGCGGTTGAAAAAGCGCACGTTTCGCTGGACGCCGGTACGACGGACGTATATTGAAAAGAAAAAATCCACCAAGAAACGTCCGTTGGGAATGCCCGGTTTCAACGATAAGATGGTTGAAGAAGTGCTCCGGATGGTATTGGAAGCATACTATGAACCGCAATTCAGGAACAGTTCTCATGGATTTCGTCCGCTTCACGGCTGTCACACGGCACTGGACACCATTGCCACATGGAGCGGGACGCGATGGTTTATTGAAGGTGACATCAAGGGTTGTTTTGACAACCTGAATCACGACATAATTATCAAGATACTCCGCCGCAAAATTAAAGATCAATCATTTCTGAAGCTGATCAAGGCGATGCTAAAGGCGGGTTACTTCGAAAACTGGACATACCGCAAGACCTACTCCGGCGCACCACAGGGCGGTATTTGCAGTCCGATTCTCGCCAACATCGTGTTGAATGAACTTGACAGTTTTATTGAAGATGAGATTATCCCTGAATATACACTGGGGAAATCGCGGAAATACAACATGGAGTATATTAATCTGGCCAGTCGTGAACAGGCCGCTCGAAAACGTGGCGACTGGAAGGAAGCCAAACGGCTCAAGAAAATATACACCAAACTTCCGAGCCGGATTCCCAATGACCCGAACTTCAAACGGTTAAAGTATGTGCGATATGCAGATGATTTTCTGTTAGGTTTGATCGGCACGAAAGCAGATGCGATCGCCATCAAGAAGCGAATCAAGAATTTCCTGAAGGACATTGATTTGGAGCTATCAGAAGCCAAAACGTTAATTACCAATGCCCGACATGGAAAGGCACGATTTCTCAACTACAACATTAACCTGATGACCGGTGAAGACAAAGTAAAAGTGATTCGCAATCATGGGAAAATGGGCACGCATAAACGTCGTATTGCTAATCATAAACTTTATCTCTCCATTCCATATGATGTCACAACGTCATGGCTAAAACGTGTTCAAAAAGGCGACCGCTGTTTTCAGCGACGAGAGTTACTTAATCTTGGTGACTATGATATTATCAGTACTTACGAAACAGAACTACAAGGTATGATCAATTATTATAGTCGTGCTCACAATCAAAGTCAACTCCACCACCTGCGTTATAAATGGGAGCGGTCACTGATTAAAACACTGGCAGCCAAACATCGCACCAAGATGCAGACGATTCGCCGACGTTATGCACGATTCCGAACAGCAACGGCGAGTAAACTGATAGGTGTACAAATCCAACGGGGTAACAAAAAACCGTTAACAGCAATATTCGGAAAGAAGCCGATCCAACGTCAGGTTGGTACGGTAATCAAAGATACAATCCAGACAATTTACGTCAAACGCAACGAGTTAATCAGTCGACTACTTGCAGAAACATGTGAGTTGTGCGGAATTACGGATGTCGCGGTTGAAGGTCATCACATTAAAAAGCTCAAAGACTTGAAAAAGAGATGGCATGGAAAAGAGCAACCGAACTGGGTAAAGAAGATGATCGCGATAACACGAAAGACGTTATTTGTCTGTCGAACGTGCCACCAGCACATCCACGCTGGTTTATATGACGGAAGACGACTTGCTCACGTCTTGCTGGAGAGCTCAGTTCTGGGAAACCAGGACGCTGGGTTCGGCGGGGGGTATTTGGAAAAGTGCTCCTGTACGGTTTAAAATTAAAACATCAGTGAGTAACTCGCTGGGTACCTACCCGACATGTAGGGCGGATTTCGAAATCCAGAAAAATTTGTGCAATAATCAAAAATCTAATTTTGCCGGGACGAGCGGTGCGTTGAGTGCCCTACATCCGGTGATCATGGCGTTAGCGCTGGATAATAATAAATGAATTTTCTACAATAAAAATACATCATTGAATTTCACCAGGGGATAGTTATGAAAAAATCTATTATAGTAATAATTTTTTGCGTATGCATTTTTAGTTGTGCAGCCAATAATTCATCACGTACTAATTCAAAAACGAATTATAAAACTAAAGTTATTTTACCGTATTTGCCGTTGTATTCTCTTGAGTTTAATCCTATGATAGGAGTCCAATTAAAGAATGGAGAAAAAGTATCTGTTATAGATTACAAATTAGGTAATGGACGATTTGCAGGAAGATCACATAGCTGTGGATTTTGGAAAATAAAATTGCATTGGTCGAGTGGTCATCATGGTTTAGTTGGTTATATTGATGAAAATGCTTTAAAAGTTACAGATGATATGATGCTTCTAAAGCAAAAGTATATTGATAAAATAAAAAGAGAAAAAATAGCAAAAGAAATAAAATTAAAGGAAGAAGCTAAAATTGAATCGGAAAGACGAAAAGCGGAAGAAGAAAGGAGATTAGCATTACAAAAAGAAGAAAATAAAAAACGTATGGAGCAATTGGCACAAGAAAAAATTGTATTAGAAGAAAAGAGAAGAAAAAGAAACGAAGAATTAAAAAAGCTGGAAATACAGAGAGAGAATGAAAGAAGAGAAGATTTGATTAAACGTTTCGGAAAAGAAATGGCAGAATACATAATGGAAAATAGAGTTGTTCTTGGAATGACGAAAGAAATGGTCTATTTATGTATGGGGGGGTGGTTCTCAATGGTATCAAGACAAATTATTACTCGTGAAGATGTACAAATAAAGTATGAGATTTATTCATCACATAATCGAATATTTTTTCATTTCGAAAATAATGTACTTGTACAAGTAAATCAAATAAACTAAATGTGGAACAGATTTAGAGATATGAATAATAAAGACGAAAAAAAAATTAATCCAAATTTTAAAGAAAATAGATGGTGGGAATTTTATTATGTGCGTTATTTTTTAGGCATGGTTATGGGAGCTTTTATTTTATTCTTCCTTCTATCAAAAAATAAACTCGAATTTGCAAACATTATTAGTACTGATTTAAAAGATATAAGTTTATTCCATCTAATCTACTTGGGAGCCTTAGGACTGGCATATTGCTATATTTCGAGTGCACCAGTTTTTGTTCTCCATGTAACTCGTTATGCAATAATAAAAAATTATAAAAATAAATCATTTTCAATTTTGGCTGTTACTTTCGCTTTAATCGCTACATTACTAGGAATATTCATCAAAATCCATTTACAATCATTTATTTTAATTTCCAGTATTTTTCTTTTTCAAATTATTCCTGTCATATTTTTGTTCAATAATAAATTACAGCCTACCCATGAATACTATAAAAAATTATTGTCAAAAAGAACTAAAGAAGATGCCTTGATACAAAAGTATGTAGAATCATATCAGCATATTCGTGAACATGGGAATGCCTATTTAATCATAATTTTTGAAATTCTTTTTGCAACTATTTTATATCATCTTCAAGGAATTTCAATAATTATTATATTATTCATCTGGTTGTTACCAGCTGGACTATTATGGAGTGCTGGTGTCTTGCTTGAATATCGATTATGTAATGATGAAGAGCTATAATTATTTATCATATTTAACGATTAATGGTACTCTGATTTCCGCAAAGCATTCGGCTTTGTAGTTTCAGTCAACTCAGTTTTCAGTTTTTCAATTTATAGAAATTCCTCAAGTATTGATTATACCTGAACGAAGCCGAAAGCTTTGCTCGTTTAGTGGGTAAGTCAACGTTTTTGGTTCGGTGCTTTTCAAAGAGCCCGCCAAACAACACCTAAACCGTTTTTATTTTTGTATTTTTAAAGGTAACGGTTCAAGTGTTGTCTGGCTATGTGCAAAATTTCAACATCTGGCTTCATCGGGCAGCATTTTAGGTTCGTGTGTCACTCATCATTTGTTTGCGCTCATTTACGTCCGTTGCGCTAACATGCGGCTCATCGTGCCAAGATAAATCCAGATCGTTGGAATTGTTCTTTGTAACATGAAATTCGATACTATTACCCAGTGGGTGCTTTTGA
>JAFGDW010000079.1 GCA_016931935.1 Candidatus Zhuqueibacterota bacterium
ACTAGAATTGATCGGTAAAAGTTCCCTACTTTTTTCACTTTTTTTATTCACTAAAAAATTCGTTACCATCTTATATTGAATGGATACTTATTTATTTTGACATCATATTATAAATAATCAAGTAGCAAGAATTAGGTGGTAAAATTTAGCCGCTTTTTTGGCAGACATGTTGCATGTTTAACATAATAGTATCTTCCCTGTAAATATTCCATATTTGTGCATCACCGGGTCTATTTAACAATGTGCAAATATTCTATCAAACTCACCGGGAAGTGATAATGAAAATTTTTTTTAAATTATTATATAGTTTATTGGTTTTTCCGTTTTTGATTCCCTGGTTCTTTGCGGATAAATCATTTGAATATCTTTTTCAGCCGGCAATTTTCAGGAGGTATAATCTTGAAATAGCAAGAAAAAAAATTTGGACACTTCGCATTGTAAAAATAGTACCACTATTTTTACTGGGTGGATATGTAATAGAGCGAGCTACTGAATTTTTTTTAGCGAATAAAACTGTATATGCAAGTCTAAAAAACGTAAATGTTCTGTTTATCGTTTTTTATAATGATGTTGTAAAAGCTCTCAATTTTTTACTCACTCCTCTCAATCATTTGCTGTACTATATTCGTGGCGGTTATATTCAATTTCGGGATTTTTTTATTTCCGGCTATGTGTGTTTGTTTATTGTTCTTTTCATAATTAACGTGCTCTATCGATTGATTAAAACCCATACAACGATTAACCAGGCAGTCGTTCTTCGTAACCAGGCAATCCGGGATGTTGATCTGATTCATTATACAAAACGAGCAAGGACTGATGAGGTCTTTTTAGGACTTGATATTAATCGTGGGGGACAGCCATTTTACGCGAAACGCAATTGGCTGAAAGGCCATATGCAGGTTATTGGCGGTCCGGGCAGTGGCAAGACGGAGAGTATCATTCAACCACTTTGGTTTCAGGAAGTCAGCCGCAACGCACCGACTTTTGTGCTGGATGGCAAAGCATCGACACAGAATGTGGATAAATTTTATACGATTGCAACGTCGCTCGCGCAACGACAAGATGTTTATTATTTTAATCCGCTAGATCCGGAACGTTCAGCAACCTACAATCCGTTACTCAGGGGATCAGTCGGTGATATAAAGCGTAAAATAATGGCCAGCATTAATTGGAATGAGTATTCGCCAGCCAGTCGGGAAAAACTGGATGCTGCGTTGTATGTGATATTACGGGCCATCGAGGCAAGCCGTTCAAATTTCACGTTGCGTGAAATATTCGAGTATTTTCAGTCTATCAAACACGTTGGCCGGCAAATTGAGCGTGTGAATGATCGTTCCATTAGCGACGGTTTAAATGATATTGTTTCAAATTATCGCGTATTCCAGGCGGATATGTTTTTCTTTATTGAATTGCTTCACGACCTGTTTCAATCGGGGTACGCGCCGTTGCTAAATACTCAAATTCCGGAAATTGATATTGTCGATATTTACGTTAATCGAAAAGATTGCTACTTTACATTACCATTACAGCAGAATGATAAAACAATCCGATTTTTAG
This sequence comes from Candidatus Zhuqueibacterota bacterium, assembly GCA_016931935.1. Lineage (GTDB taxonomy): Bacteria > Zhuqueibacterota > Zhuqueibacteria > Thermofontimicrobiales > Thiofontviventaceae > Thiofontivivens. The sequence goes on from JAFGDW010000079.1 coordinate 1,558, forward strand.
GACAACTCATCTTACAGGACATCCTTTACAGTTTCAATTTTTTATCCGGAAAACGGCATGAAAACGAAGTTAACGAAGGTTTATTAATTGTTGACGAACTGGCCAAATTTATAAGTACGGATTTCTTGAAACTATTACAAGCAAGTCGAAATGTCGGGGTTTATGTATGTTATACGAATCAGTCAATTTCCGAACTTGATGATCCGTCACTGAATTTATCGTCATTATTCGTCGATCAACTCGCAGATCATACAAATGTTGTTTGTTGTTTGCAGTTGACCAGTCCCAAAAGTATCCAGGCGTTGATAAATCGATTCGGCAAAACAGAATCACAACACAACGAGGGGAAACGGGAATTAAATATAGATAATCCGGACTTTCTGTCCAATCTTGATGTCGGTGGATGTGTTGTGTATGTGCGTCATCCACGAAATTTGGCAGTACTAAAAACCGGATATTTCCAATTTGATAAATTAATGAGATTTGGGGGACAAAATACATGAAAAAAATATTGTATTTGTTTCGGCTACAAATGAACGAATTCAAAATAAAAAGGTACAAAATCATCAGGAGAAATCTATGCAAACCGTACTACAGGCATTGGAGAATATCATTAATGGATTAATTCTCATTTCATCGCCTATTTTGGTGATTGCATTAATTATTGCCGGTTTCAACATGGCAAGCGCGGATAGTGGGCGTCACGAAAAAGCGAAACGGCAATTAATCGGCATTGTTGTCGCTGCGATATGTATTTTTGGCGCACGCATCATTGTTTCATCACTTATTTCATTTGTGCCAGGCTCATCCTTTTAACAAATTGAAGGCTATCATGGAAAAGTGTTACCGTGACGTTCAAGATAAGGGAAAAATCGCCGGACTCAACCTGTTCGAATTATTCATTCTACTTGGTATTCCACCACTACTATTTCCAGTTTTTACGCTCTTCTCTCTCAACTTCGTATTCATTCTTCTGATTGAAACTGTGCTGTTTTTTGTTTTTCGTCTCGCGAATCGCATTTCATCATTCGATTATGGTTTATTGTCCTTCATTTACTCAAAATTCATTTGGCCGAAAGAGTTATCAGCTTATGAATTAGATGAACAGCAATATATAAAGTAATCATAGGGTAAGTTGAAAGTAATAACAATTTAATTCGATGTCTGTAGTACCACAATCATAAAGACACAGACTAATATTATTTTTCGAAAACAGTAATTCAATTGAATAGTTGCTGTCTGTTTTCGTAGGGGCGGATTATTGTCCTTTGACTGACTTGCCAATGTGGGCCCAAAGAATTAGCTTGTTTTTCTTCATCGTGTGCGTTCGAAACAATGGTTCAATAAATACAGATGAAAATTCAAATTTTAGTGAAAGCAACAGTATAAGATAATGAACTACACTACTCTGACAGACCGGGAATCATATCGGTATCGTAAATCATTAGCCAGATACCTGCCCTATTTGGATATTCTTGATGATTTTATCATTAAGAAAAATGGTAATTTTGTGGCTGGCTTCGAGATTGAAGCGCTCGACAATATGGGGATATCGGCAAGCGACTACGAAGTTATTTCCACGACACTCGAATCAGCGTTAAATAGAATAAATGAACGAATCAATTTGCAGTTTATTTACTCATTTGATTATTACCCGTACCAGGAAAGCTATACTCATGCAGACGATCCGGTACTAAACTATTTCAAATTTAACCGGCATCAGTACTTTTCCTTTTATAAGTATCTTCGCTGCCGGATGCATGTATTCGTTGATTTTGATGCCGGTACCGTTCTAAAAAATCCGTTCAACATTACATTTTCAACCAATCCCATCGTAAAGCGGTTACGAATCGAGCACCAACGGATGGTCACTCAAAAAGAAAATGAACTGAAGCCGATACATACGAATCTTGAAAATACCGGCATTCGGTTGCGACGATTACGGAATTCGGAATTAATCGACTTTCTTTATAAATCGCTGAATTTTGTTACAGATGAATTTAATGGGGAAATTTCCGGGCTTGCGTTAAATAATGAGCTGGTGACTCAGGATTATGTGAAGGAGAAAGGGTATTTAAAAATTGGAAATACGTTCGTTGCATGTTTATCACTGAGCCTGTTACCGGAAGCGACGCAATCGTTTTCCATGATAAATGGCATCCCGTTGCCATACATTTTTTCATTATTACATAGTTTACCATTTCCACATCGTGTTGTATTTTCCAGCCAAAACATCAATATGGAAAAGCAGGTTGCACAGTTATCCCGAAAGCTAAATTACACCAGATTCCTGATGAATTTTTCCCGCAACCGCGAGGGTAGACGAAGTGAAGTGCGCTATCATGAATTAAATGATTTACTGGATGAAATCTATCAATATCATAAAAAATTAGCGACCATCAGCCTGAACACTGTCATTTATGATACTGACATTCAAAAATTAAATCAAAAAATTAATCGTGCCATGCTTGCATTTAATAGCATGAATAAAAGTCAGGCGGTATTGGAAACGCTGGATATTCTCCCGATGTTCATTAGTTGTCTGCCCGGCAACTCGGCCGAAAATTATCATCGCCTGTTGGTGAAAACAGCCAATGCTTCGCATTTCATCGCTGTTAGTAATTTTTCACGTGGGTACCATCGCGGCATTGTGGTGAAAAATCGAAATAACGAACCGATTCTATTCGACTATTTCGATCCGCATCTCAATAACTGGAATGCCATTATTATTGGCCCGACCGGAACCGGAAAAAGTTACCTCATGCAAGCTATGTTGTTGCAATTATTGGAACAAGGCATTAAAGTATTTGGCCTCGATGTCGGTGGTGTCGGCAATATTGGGGGGAGTTACAAAAAAATGATTTCGCTTCTCAATGGCCGGTACATTGAATTGGATATGGACAATCCAATTCCATTGAATCCATTTGCGCTCATCGGAAATAATTATGATACCCGGAAAAAACTCTTCCTGAGGGCCTTCATCGAAAAGTTGATTCTGGAGCGAGAAGAAAAATCGATTTCAAAAGTTGAGCAGGCATTTATCAGTACCGTGCTGGACAAATATGTATCGGAATATCGGGGACCGCGTAACCTGAAAACATTTGTGGCGTTTTTTGCCCAGCAGCAGGACAGCGAAGGATTCGTTGATGTTAAGTTGCTTGCACGGAAAATGTACATCTACACGCACGGTGAATACAGTCAATTTTTATGCGCCGACAACATGATTGAAATAAAGGAAGACCTGGTCTGCTTCGATTTGAAAGGTCTGGAAACTCACCCTGATTTACAGGGGATCATTGCCATTATTATTACCGGATTGCTTTGGGAATTGATGGAACGGAATCTGTCCGCACAGAAAGTCATTTTTGCGGATGAACTCTGGAAGGTGTTGAGCGATAACACAACCATCGGCCATTTGGTTGTGGAATTGTTTCGCACCTCGCGCAAAATGGGCGCCGGCATCTTTGCAATTTCACAATCCATTGAAGATATTGAATCGGCAAGTTTTTCAAAGCCAATAAAAGATAATGCACTTAACCATTTTATCATGGCGCATAAACCCAAACAACTGGATTCACTAACACGGGCATTTGGTTATGGCGAGCATGAGTTATCGCTCATTTCCAGCCTGCGGCGTGGTGAATTTTTTCTGGATCGGGACGGGCATACCACCGTGTTGAAAATTGATACTAGTACCTACGATCATTACTTGTTCACAACCAATCGCCAGGAAAACAATGATCTCGAAGATAAAATGGCAAAATACAATGGCAATCTTTTAAAAGCAATCGAAAGACTGGCTAAAATGCGGGAAGAAAAAAATGTGGTTCACGTGGTTGAAAAATAAATCGGGGATTGGAAATCCTCATCTGATATTCCCAATCCTGCTTGTCATGAGCAGTCAGGCCTTCGGTCAATTCGTTGAGCCGAACAGTGTGTTGATATTGAATACGTTACGCGATATTTCGGTAAAGCATCAATTTGCTTTGCAGGAAGAACGCTTACAGACCGCGAAATTAGTGCAACAGATCCAACAGTTTTATGACACCTATACGTTGCTGCGAAATGACATCGAGTTTAGTCAATCACTTTATCGTGATTTCAAAGCAATCGACAATCTGGATATGACAACATCATATACGTTGTCCAATTTCATTATTAATTCGGACAGACTCAATTATTGGTTTCCAAATCTATCCGGTGATGTTAATCGTTCCACGTTTGATATTGAATCATTATTAAATAATTCTGAGCAACTAAAACAGACCTATGAAAGCTTTGCCCTTTCCGTGAATGATGAAACAGCACCGGAAGATGCGGAATTACGACGGCAGAATGCTATGGCAGGAGAACAGTTTTACTCGCAAGCGCTGTTTGAATACGCACTGAAATGTCAGGTGTTGGCAAAAACATATGACTCGCTGGCAGTTGAATTGTATAAACAGGTGGCCAACAAACGCAACAATTTTACTCAGGGGGAACGCGCTCAGCTCATGGTCGAATCGGTAAAAATGCGCGATCTCTCAAATTCATATTATGAAAAGTATTTGACGTATTCGGAACAGACCCATAAAAATGAATTAAATATGTATGATGAAAAGCTCAACATGCTACGGTCAAATGCAAATCTGGAAATATTAAAAAATCAAATCAATAAAACATCCAAAATTCGCTACGGGTTTTTTGATATTGTTTCGACACCGTTTCAGTAATATAGATACGCAAAAATATTATTAACTTAAAAAATAAAAAAGTTATGTTAGACATTTTTTTTAGCTCCGCATTTTTCAATTCAGTTCATCAACTGGTTGAGCAAATTATTCGGATTTCGACCTACATTTTTACGTTGGGTGTCGTCATCTATTTCATCTCTATGATATTCCGCTTATCAACAGATACCGAAGGCCGGGATTTCGTTTATCACTTGTTCCTGGTTGGTTTTAGCGCAATTGGACTGGCAACGTATCGTATCTGGGCGATTTACTTGGGTAAACTGTTTGTTCTCCTGGCCCGCGCTATTTTCGATATTGAAAGCGGGAATATCATGACTGAATATCTATCGGCATTTTTTGGTAATTCCAATGGCACTGGCCTGCAACTTTCATTATTCAATTTGATGAGCCTGGAAACGCTGTCTTCACTATCGTACTTTTTGGTGATGGTTGTTTATGAGGTATTTGTCGTAATTCAGGTTATTGTACAAATATTTTTCTACATGATCGGACCACTGGCGATCGTATTATCGCTATTCCCAACCATCCGTGATACATTTAAAGTATGGATTGTCAACTTTTGTGCGGTAAATTTCTGGTCGGTGTTAATAGCGATATTATTTCGACTGGTACAAACATTTATTAATTCACAGGATTTTAAGCAAGCATTGCAAGCCGGTGAAAAAAGCATGCTTTGGGAATCGTTCATGCTGGGCATTATACTTAGTGTGGTTATTGTTTTAATACCAAAGCTATCGCTGGCAATCTTCAAAGGCGGCACTGCAGCAGCCGATGTTGGCAGTTACGGCACGGGCATTACTGCCGGGGTTATGGTTTCTACAATATGGAAACGGATGAAAATGTTAAGCATAACTGCAACCCAACAATTAGCTACACATACCAGCACAGGCATTATTACCGGCGCTCAGGCGATGTCTAAAAGCCCGACCGCATTATCAACGGAAGCCGCATTACGGCCATTAACCACTGGCAGCGAAGGCAGCCGGGATGTATGGCCTTTTGATGGTGCTGCAATACAAGCGGGAAATGGTGGAGATATTGATAATTTTTAATATTGAATGTGAATGATCAGTTGAAAAAAAATTATTAATTGATACTTAACGTTTTATCAATGTTCGACAGAGTATATCCTGAGTTTATCGAAGGGCTCACCGTGAAGTACGCACTTCAGCCTGATCGAAGTCGACCGCGATTTATACAATTGATCATTCGCATATTCAAGAATTACCTGCTTGATAAGTAACACTTAATTTGATAATCAAGGATTCTATGGCAGAACGAGTTAAATATTATGAAATCTATGGTGAAATCGTCCGGTCGAATCAATTTTTAAAGCAGTTGGTCATTGGGCTGGTAGCTGTAAATGTAATTTTAGCGATTATTTGTTATATCGGATTTACACGTCCCGCACAGACATTCGTTATAAAAAACGGCTATGCATATGCGACTGAAAACTATGATGCAACACGATCCATTCATGAAGTTCGGGCGTTTTGTACCGAGTTTGCAGAAAATCTATTATCTTTCAATCGGGATAATTTCAACGATCATATTAAAACTGCATTAAAAATGTGTTCCGAAGAACTTGAATACATTATGTACAGTACAATCCGTGAATCGGAAATTCCGAAGGTCGTCCAAAATACAACGGGAACTATTGAATTTAACATTGATGAAATTAACATCAGGGCCGGTGATCCGTTTAAAGCCCGGGTGACCGGGATGCAGATTTTTCCAAACCAGCCGCCAGTCAAAGTAACATTTGATTTGGACATCAATATCGTTTCCCGCACCGAAGAAAATCCATTCGGATTGCGAATTACTAACTTCAAACAAAGTTGAAAATGAATAAAAAAAGAATATACAGTTGGTGTCTGATCGCACTACTAGTTTCAAGCAGCCTGCTTAGGGCACAAGAACAGCAATTGGTGCGCGTTGCCCCGGGCTTTGCCACCGTGATTGCCTGCCCGGCGCCGCCGGAATTAGTGACGGTTGGAAATATTGATGCGTTTTCCATCCAAACTGCCGGGAACTACATATTGGTCAAACCGCTCATCAGCAAAGGCTTAACCAATATGTTTATCAAAACAAAAATTGCATCATTCAATATTCTGTTAAAAATCACAACAGTGCCCGACCTGGAAGTAAAACTTCATGTGCCGGGCGAGCGGTTGGACAATACCCCGGGCCGCAAGCCTGCATCGGGAAGCAAAGGGGATTCCGGGCAATCGGATCTGAATTCTAATATACTATCTTACCAGTTGCTTGCGAATCTGAATCCACAAACAATATCACAAATAACCGAACTATTGAAAACGCCACAAACTTATGCGTACAGTACAACCGATTCCCGTGTTGTGTTTGGCATTGATCATATGAAGCAAATTAACAACAAGCTTTTTATTATCGGGACAATTATAAATAATTCCAATATTCCGTATGACATCGGCTTTGTAAAATTTAGCCTGATCAGCTACGCACGTAATTATATGTTTTGGAAGAAAAAAATAAAAGAATCAGAAATGGAGCCCGTGAGTGAATTTTATAATTCATCCATCAAAGCGCACTCGCATGGTCGGATATTGTTTGTGTTCGACAAACATGGATTTACCAATATTAGCACGCTGGAAATAAAATGCAACGAAGAAAATGGGCGACGGAATTTAGTTTTGGAAATTCCGGGGACATATATTCAATAACATCCGGTGATCCAGTTAACTCATTAAGTATCCAATATTTTATAATTGGTGTGACTTTAAATAGCTTAAACAAATACTATTAATGAAGGATTATAGTACTGTGGGGAACATCCCCCTCATTCCATCTCGTTGCCCGCAAGCGGGACGAGATGAAATATCCCCCCTTCGACGAAGGGGAACGATTTCATTCTGCGTTCGCGAAGCGAGCAGAATGGAATCAGGGGGATGTTCAACCGTTACAAAAAACAAGTAGTCCACTAATCCATTCCAAAATTTTCTGAGACAATGGGCTAACAAGATCAATACATGATTTAGCAACGAGAGTAAAAACAGTATGAAAAATTTTATGAATCAACTTTATCGATTATATCAGCGGTCGGGCATATCGAGATGGTCATTTTTTAAGAAGGCAGTGATCGGTACTATTTGCGTTGTAAGCTTGTTTATTTTATTCGCCATGAACAGCCACAAGCAAATGGTTAAAAATTCGACCGCAGCAAAAGTTTCAATTATGCCAAAATCCACCGGACCCAAAAAAGAGTTAAATTACAATTTCATAAAACTTGATACCATAAAAATCAGCAATTTCCCACCGGCGGAAAATCATAAAAATGAAATAACGCCGCCACCGGAAAAAACGAATACAGATATAATCGTAAAAGAGCTGCCGAAAACGCCAAAGACAACCAGACAAATTCTGCCACAGCCCGCACCGGTAACGCCTAAAATTTCACTTTCGAGTTATCAAAAAAACAGCAGCAAAAATCCGAATATGATTGTGGTGAATAATTTAGCCAAGACATCAACAACCGTCTCGGATTCGATGACGCCCATAACCGGCATACAGTCATCACTGATTAAAGTGGTTTTACCGAATCGCACACCTGTTGCAAATGGCAGTTTTGTGATAGCCCGTGTATTAAAAGACACAAACTGGGGCAATACGTTCATTCCCAAACGAACGAAATTAATCGGCATTGCATCACTATTTAACCGACGTGTAAATATTGATTTTCGTGAAATTGAAATTAATGATAAAAGTCGATCCTGCAGCGGTCGGGCGTACGATTTAAAACAACTGCAGGGACTACCGTATGTTCCGGTGAGTTCCGAAACAAAACGAATTTTACTCGAAGAAATTCGAGATGCTGTTTCCGGTATTCCTGTCGTTGGCCGTGCGGCAAATCGGGCAACATTTTCCAACAATCTAAATCAGGATGTATCTGAACTGGATGAGGGTCTTGAATTTTATGTATTAATCAATTCAATTTTTTAGCTTGAATTATTCATGAACTTAATCTGAATTTTGTTTATTACAAATATTGTTATGTAGTCAAGCTATGGTTCGCACAAAAACTCAGTTTTGAGTCCAAATTTTAGAATGTCCGCCCCAGTCAAGTCACCTTTAAAAATATAATTGACTGGACTTTGGCATTCAAGCTATCTGGACTCCATAATGAATTATAATGAATAATACAGGTTAGTAGAGTTTTATATGAAAATATCTACCTTAACATCGTTACTTATTCTGATACTGTGTCTACTGCTTTGCACATGCGAAGTCCATAAGGACCCATTTTCGGCTTTAAACAAAATTCCGGCAATAAACGTTTTTTCGTTTGAAAGCGACTCGCTGAAATACACAAACAAACAACCTTTCGATATATCATATCTCTCGTTAAACTATGCCGACAATGAAAAACAGCAATTAACAGCTACGTTCAGGTTCATTATCGGTAGTGGGAAAATTTTCCATACGTTGTTCAAGGAAGTGGAAAAAACCAACAATTCCATTACATTTAGTGTGCCGAGTAGCTTCGATAGTGAAGTGGATGGACGTGTAAGCTTCGTGCCCGATAAAACCGGGTTGGTAAAAATCGAGATGGAACTCTCCGACAAAGTAAAACAGGCGACCAAAACAGCAACAACCTTTTTTTATCGGAATCTTAATCCGGTAGCAATTTTTGATTATCAGCTACTGAGCAATGTAAGCCCGTATAAAATTCAAGTCGATGCGACCAAAAGTTATGATCGGGACAATGGCGTTATTGAATGGTATTATTGGACATTTGAAAATGGCGCTGCTGAAATAAAAACACGATCGCGAACTTATCAGTATACATATCAGACCTCCGGTACCTATTCCGTAAAGCTACGTATCGAAGATGATGATGGCGGCGTTGATAGCACAGAGCAAGTTATTTCCACCATGAATCAGCCGCCGCTGGCCGTGCTACAGGTAGAACCAATCAGTGGTGAAGCGCCATTGACAATACATTATACTGCAACCAATAGCACGGATTCGGATGGCGATATCGTTTCGTACCGTATTGATTTTGATGATGGTGCAAGTTCGCTGGATAGCGTAGGTATACACACATACACGACCGATGATAATTATCGAATAAAATTACGCGTTCAGGATAATTTGGGACAAACGGATACTACCAGTATTCTTGTTAAAGTTGCTACTCACCCGGTTGCCGTGCTGAATATTGAGCCAACGGAGGGGCCATTTCCGTTGAGTAGCCTGATATATGGCACCAATTCGTACGATCCGCAGGGAGGCAAACTGGAGTATGATATTTACATCGATGGCATTTTGAAATATGATAATATTGACAGTGTTATCCACACGTTTGATATTCCTAAATTATATCTGGTTCAGCTTATTGTTACCAATAATCGAAACAAGTTAACCGCGGAGGCACATAAGTTTGTGACCGCCAAAAATCTGAATCCGCTGGCAGATTTCAATTGGAGTCCCACGACTCCTCAACATCTGACACCGATAACATATACATCCACCAGCACCGATCCCAATTTGACGGACGAGATAACATATTACAAATGGACATTTCCGAATGGAATAATTACAGAAGGCGCGGACAAAGGGATAGTCACCCAAACCTTTGATGCCGGTGTTGAAACATACACTGTTAAACTAGAAGTATGGGATAAGTTTGAAGGTTACAACTCAATTACGAAGACCATTTCCAAATAGTCGAAATACACTTATTGTCAGGAATGCCTGTGAAAACCAAACGCAGAGTTAAAATATCCGGTAAAAGACTGTTGTCATTCATCCTATTTGTGTTAAATCTGTTGTATCATCCGGCAATTAATATTGCTCAAACTCAAAATCCATTTTATTATCACACCATTCATACGCATGGTATTTCGGTTCTGGGGGGACGTACGTTTAAAATGAATTATATTTACCAGATGAATCACAACAGTCAATTCAAATTATCCGGAACCTACATTTATGATAATTATGATCAGAATCGGGATCGAATTTCAGCAGATATTTTCAATCTTACTTTTCAGATGCAATACAATCTTATTCATAAAAAGAAGCTATTTCTGAATCCCGTAATCGGCGTGGGAGGTTACTACCTGCGGGCAAAGGATTTGCTAAATATCAACAATAAAGAATGGAAATTTAGTTTTGTAACTGGCCTTCAAGCGGAATATTATGTTGTACGCAATGTGCTGGCGGTTACAATCGAATATGATTTTCTCTACATGCCCTGGAGCAATATCTATAATTTTATGCACATCCCGACATTGGGGGTGACAGTGATACTTTTTTAGATTTTTGCGTGGTGCAATTTTATTTTGACATTGGATAATGTTGGTATAATTTTGTGAATGATCTTATTTTTTGTAATGGTTAAACATCCCCCTGATTTCATTTTGCGTTCGCGAAGCGAGCAGAATGGAATCAGGGGGATATTCACACAACTTGAAAAAGAAAATTAAATTCCCCGCCCATCTTCAATCTTCATTACCCATCCACACAATCCTAATCAAAACGCTCCCAATACCAATTCAAAAATCTTCGTACCCTTATCAAGTGCCGGCAATTCTTTCGACACGTTGAGTGCACGCTTCATGGATGATTTATTTATATACAGCTTTCGTTTATCTGTCAATAGAACCTTGCCGTTTATATCTACCCAGGCAAGCACATAATAGTAAACACCGGGATCGATTAATCGCCCGGCATCGTCAAACCAATTCCAGGCGATATGGTGGGGTATCTGCTTTCTTCCATTGAATTGCTTTACCAGTTCATTATCCTGATCCAAAATGATGAACCGCCATTTCTGAACATCCAGCGTACTGTTTTTACTGCCGCTAAGCAATGGGAGCACATTAAACAGAATCGAATTTTCAGACAAACTAATTTCTTTATTATTCAGCGGTGTTTTGGAAATATTCATATTATCGTCTTTGCCAGCAGTGTTATAGCCATATTCAATCTGACCGGACGGGACGTGTAAACTATCCACTGAAAAATCCACAAGCGCTTTGGCGACACGTTCCTGACCCGGCGAAATAACGATATGTATTTTTGAATTGGTATCACGATGTATTTCATTTGAAAGTAACTGCAGCAATTCCCGGTAATAATTTATATAAGGACGGAATTCCAGAATCGATTCAACCTGGACTCGTTCACTGCGAATTGTGCTAAATTCATTCTTCTTTACCCCGGCCAGTTCGCTTTCGGATACTTCCCGGTCAACATGCCGCAAAAACTGTTTCTTTTGAATATCCATCGAATTGATCAGGCTGGAAACCTCAAATTTTGTCTCTCCCTGAAACCGATAAACTAACGATATCTGATGTGAAAAATTACTATACTTGTGTATCTCCGAAAGCGGATAACTTAGCTTGTAATCAAAACTAATATTATCGTGAGCATATATTTGGGTTTGAAACTCAGTCTCATATTTTGAATAATTTATTTGCACAATCCCAAACGAACGCGGTTGAGCTAATACCGAGAACACCGGGAAAAACTCATTATCGACCATCTTGAAACCGCTGCTTATTTCCCACTGACTCGATTGCCAAAATCCCAACGAATAGGAGAAACTGCCATTAATCACCATGGGTTGTTTCACATCATCATCAATAAAGGAAATATTAGGCTCGTTCACATGACTGATGCCCAGTCCGAGCCGGATATTGCTGACCGGTTGCGCAAATATTCCGACGCCGAGATTGAACACGTTCTTGGAATTGCCATTGGCAAATACCGGATCGCCTTCATCGACCAGATCAAATTTATCCTGATTAAATGATTTTGAAAGAACGCCAAGTTGCACACCAATAGAAAATTCATTTGCCGGTCGAAAACTCGACAGCAGGCTAATAATATTTTCTGAGTAAATGGGGAAACTGAGTGATGTACCCTGTAAACCTGCCGTTAAATTCAAGCGATGTAATTTAGGCAAAACGATCGAAGCATACGAAAATTTGGACGCGAATTGATCATTATCCAGAAATCCATATTGCAGTACTTTGGTGCCGACAGTAAACTGTGGATTTTGATAGCTGATGATCGCCGGATTTATGAATGCCGATTGCACATCGTAAATTTGTGACGGATTCGATGTTATGTACGATTGCGGATACACAATCGATGTCATGAAAAAAATCCCTGCGGATACTATGAATACTATTTTTTGTCGTCGTCGCATATGGTCCCTACCTCGCCAATCCGATAATTCCTTTGGCAACAACTTTATCCTGAAGTCGTGCAATGTAGTAATACGCCCCTGGCAACGCAATTATGCCGTGGTCATCCTTTCCATCCCAACTGTTGGTATTGCGGATTTCTTTTATCTTCCGCCCGTTCACATCAAAAATCAGGATGCTGCCCTGATTCTCGACAAATTCTGAAATCAGAAAGACCACTGCATCATTATAGCCATCGTCATTGGGCGTGAACGGATTCGGCCGGACGACCACCTTATCGCTGTGCGGCTCCACGACAGTAACGGTTCCTGTCTTTTGATTGTTTGCCGGATTAATATCATTCGCAAGTGTAATCGAGCACGTTGTCTCGTACGTACCTATTTTAACTGCGGTCCAGTTGGGAAAATCGATTGTTTGCATTTCGCCCGCACCCAAACTCATGGACATAATTGAAGAATAGAGAGTGTCAATCGTAAATGTAACCGGGAAGTTGGCAGACAGGCTCCCGGAATTGGTAATGATCGCCTGTGGCCCAATCACCGCATCTTTTGGTACTTTCCCTGTCGGTTGAACAATTTCAACCACAGCGACATCCACTCCCGCATGCTGTGATGGATCGACCACAACGATTCCGGTTTTAAAATTGTTTGCCGGATTTTCATCATCAGCAAGCGTTGCCGAACAGCGCGTAATAAATGTTCCCGCTGTCAGGGCTGACCATGCCGTAAAGACAACCGTATCGGTTTGATTTGCCTGTAAAGTAACCTGAGTTACGACGGAATAACTGGTATCAATCACAAAGGTTACCGGAAATTCAGCCGCTTGTGTTCCCAAATTAGTCACAACCGCACGGGGTTCAATAGTTGATTCCTGCAAAACATGACCCGCCGGCTGTATAATTTTGACCACAGAAACATCTATGACCTGACTAACGATAGACGTGACCGTGACAGTTCCGGTCTTTTGATCATTGTTGCTGTTTTCATCATCGGCAAACACGATAACACAATTCGTATTAAAAGTACCGACATCCTGCGCTGACCACTGCGGAAACTCCACTGTATCGATTTCGCCTTTTTCTAGTATCCGATCCAATGTTTGGCTATAGGTCGTTCCAATTGAAAAAGTGACCTGAAAGCTGGCAGATTGAGTCCCCAAATTTGCTATTGAAGCCTGCGGACGAACATTCGCATCCTGATTAATTTTACCAGTCGGTTTTATCAATTCAATCACAGCAACATCAGCGATATTACCGACATCCGGAGTGACGACGACAATATCGGAGATTATATCATTTGCCTGATTTTCGTCGTCTTCTAATATAACCGTACAATTAAGTGGAAATATACCTGTTTTGTCCGCCGTCCATGCCGGAAATGACACCGTGTACATTTGAGCCGTTTCCAGCGATAATTGAACAGTTCGTGAATAGAGCGTATCAATCGAAAAGCGAACGAAAAAATTAGCTGCTTGTGTTCCCAAATTGGCAATAACTGCTTTTGGCGGAATTACCGATCCGTGAGCGATCGTGCCGTGCGGTTGAACGATCTCCACTACACCGACGTCGACATAGTGTACGAATGGTGATTTGACTGTCACACTTCCCGTTTTTTCATTATTGGAAAGGTCTTCATCCGCACCGAATGAGGCAACACATGAGGTCGGAAACGTGCCAATGGTTGACGCAGACCAGGCAGGAAATGTTACGGTATCGATTTGCCCGGCCTCCAGGGAAAGCTGCACTGTTTCCGCATATAAAGAATTTATTTCGAAGGAAACAGAAAACGATTCGGCCTGGAAGCTTAAATTCCCGATTATTGCTTTCGGGGGGATACTGGAGCCAAACATAACCGAGCCGTTGGGCTGAATAATTCCAAGCACAGCGACATCCCGATTTTCTCCACCGGCTGGTACAACGATGATGATACTTGCGACTTCATTATTTTCTTTTTGTACATCTTCGGCGAAATTCGCCGAACAGTGTGCGATGAATGTTCCGACCAGCGAAGCGGTCCATTCATTAAATGAAATCGTATCCGTCTGGCCGACCGCCAGCGTGCTTTGAACCGTATCGATATAAGATGTGCTAATTTCAAAAATAACCGGAAAAGTGGATGGTTGCGTCCCGAGATTTTTAACAATAGCACGCGGAATAATTTTGGAATCCTGGAGCACCGTACCCGTTGGTTGAATTATTTCAATGACCGCAATATCAAAAATTTCGGGATTCGATTGTTTGACAGTAATAGTCACAGATTTACTATCATTTACAGGATTTTCGTCAGCGGCCAATGCTGTAGAACATGTCGCGACAAATGTCCCAACATCGGCGGCTGTCCAATCCGGAAATGTAACGGTATCGATTTGTCCGGCAACCAAAGTTCTCGATAACGTCTGCGAGTATACTGAACCGATTTGAAAGCTTAGCGGAAATGTTTCGGTATCGTCTCCTAAATTTGCAATTACAGCCCGCGGAGCGATAATCGATCCTTGCAGTATATCACCTTTTGGCTGTATTATTTCCACAACCGCGACATCGGGTGGAATAATGGTAGATGTTTCAACGACTACCTCACCGATTTTGACATTATTTTCGGGAAAGTCGTCATCATTTAGCACGGCAGTACATTTTGTGGGAAATGTGCCGAGCTGCAATGCATGCCAATCCGAAAATGTAACAGTATCGCTCTGTCCCGCTTGCAATGTCATTTCGACAGTTGCAGCATACGAACTACCAATTCGAAATGTAACCGGGAAAGTCGAAGTTTCAGTACCCGCATTTAAAACGATTGCCTGTGGTTTAACAACTGTTCCCTGATAAACTCTGGCTGGCGGCTGAACTATTTCCAACACTGCGACATCAGCCCGGTAATTGGATGATCCTTCAACCTGAACCACACCGGTTTTCTTATCATTTGTGGAATTTTCATCACCCGTGAGTATAGCTTCACAACTTGTTTTATACTTCCCAATCGGTGTTGCCAGCCAGTTGGGAAATGAAACCGTGTCAACTTCACCTTTGGCTAAGGTCCATTGAATTGTCTCCGCGTAGAGGGTATCAATTGAAAACATAACCGTAAAGGTTTCGGTATGTTGTCCCAAATTTTTGACAATCGCTTTGGGAGGAATAGATGTTCCTCTGAAAACTTTTCCTGCCGGTTGGAGAATTTTAACGACGGCAACATCTTTGTCGTATTTTATCAACTCACTACCACTGACAGCATATGCTTCACCAGCGTATAAATAGCTATTATTTACGCCTTCCGCATTATATGCGCCAATGAGCAAATCAAATACCTGGTCGTTGTCAAAATCCGCCAGTGCAATGGCGCCATAGGCTGTCAATGCATCATAATTATCCACGCCATTGATAATATGGTGCGGATATGAACTCAACTCAATAACCGGCGGCAAATTGTAGCCGTACAAAAGATATGCTTCGCCACAATCCCGGCGGGAATTGTTGGGGCCATCCGCATCCGGGGCGCCAATCAGTAAATCGCTGACTCCATCACCATTTACGTCCTGCGCAACCATACGCCCTAAAATATCGCCCGATTCCGCACCATAAATGGTAACATCAGCTTCAGTCCGCATGTCCTTCGCCAGCGGGAATGAGTCACGACCGTAGACGATATAAATTTCACCCGCATCCTGATAATTGTTATCTTTACCGTCTGCATCACGGGCGCCAATCAACAAATCATCGTAGCCATCGCCGTTCACATCGCCGGAGCCAAGACGCACGCAATGATCGTTGGCATCGACACCGTAGCATGTCAGATCGGCATTATAGCGCAAATCAATTTTCTGAGGGAGTTCGGCTTTTCCGAGAATGACATACGATTCGCCGCAATTGGATCGGGTATTATTAGGTCCGTCGCCACCAGGAGCGCCGATTAAAACATCATCAAAACCATCATTATTTAAATCGCCGGTAACAATCTGCATTCCCGGATAATATTTATCGTCGCTAATGCCATCGCCGGAATCGACACCGTATATGACAATTTGATCGCTAAAATTTATATTTTTCGTCCATTGCACTCGCCCCAATGCGATGAAATAGGAACCGCAGTCTGGCCGGCTGCCACTGGGCCCGCCGCCGAACGGCGCCGCTGCAAGAATGTCATCCAGTCCGTCATTATTAATATCACCAATCGATAGCGATGAACCAGTCTGTTCACCACTAATCCCGTTCAATCGGCAATCGTAGTCGACACTCAGGTCAATTGTCGAAGCAAGATTGGCTTTGCCGTGAAGCAGATAAACGACATCCGGTCCGGCTGCACCGGCAACCACATCATCGTAGCCATCGCCGTTGACATCGCCGACAGCCAGCCCTTGAATGTCCCCTGAAAGCGGACCATACATTTTCACATCCGCGTCAGCGAAATGGATGGTTGAATTCAAAGTGCGCGGCCCGTAAAAAATGTAAACACTTCCGCAATAGGCTCTGCCCAGGGCAGTGGTGCTGGCGCTACTAATAATGAAATCATCGAATCCGTCACCATTGATATCACCAGAGGACACCTGAAATCCGGCTTCTTCAACATCCGAATTATTAGCCTCGACTGTGAATTGACCAAATTGTGTTTTATCTCTTAAATCCCAATCGGCAAGTTCAGCTTGAATGCTTGCGGAAATAGTTATGGCAGGTTCGTACTGACTTCTTTCAGGGGCAATGTGCCGCTGAATTCCGGATGTTGATCTGTTCCGGTCGAAGTTGGATTGAGTAGCATTATTTTGGTTTGAAACCTGGGCATAAACATGTGCCGTTGACAGCAACAGGATGAAAAATGATACGCTGTAAGTTTTCATATGATACAATCACTCATTTATGTTGTTTTCATCCCCCCACAATGAATTGGTAGCTGCTCACACCCCATTTTCACTATGATATTTCTCCATACGGCATGTTGATTGATGTTTAATCTATTGCTCTGCTGTATTAATCTGTTTTTTAGCGTGTTCTGTATATTGCAGCTCCAAAGATATCTTTTAACATATAAAAGTACTTCTTCTCTGTTAATATTGTGGACGGATTCCGGTATTCTTACAAAAAGTGTCGTAAACCGGAATGACAGGCAAATTGTTTTCAAATGGCAGATCAGGGAACAATATGATAATCATAATTAATCAATTTTTTACCAATTCACTATTCCCTATTCACAATTCTCTATTTTCCGTCTCACGCATCACTTCTTACGTTTCACCTCAGATACTATATTATTTACTAATAAAAAGTGTGTCACTCTTTTCGATGGTTATGAAAAGCAAGTCACGCCCGCCCTTTAACGATGTGGGCGTAAAATGCATTTCCTTTTTATCAAATCCCCAGAACTCCATCGTTAGACCGTCCACATCACGTTTGAAATAAATCTTAATTGGAAGGTAATCTTTATAATTTCTATTTAGTCCCTCTGCCAATGCGCCAAGGATTGCGTAATACGGATCCGAGTGCGCCTCATAAGACAATTGGTCCATATTGGCTGCATCCAACCGGACATTCACCTTAAATTCATATCGGTGCAACACTGCCTGAAGTTTTTTGCTAATGCCCACAAGAAAATAGACATCACTTAATTTCAATGAATCTTCCACCTGATAAAACACCCGCAAAATGTCTTTCTCGCCAAATCCGTTCGAGTTGATATCAATCACCTGAATTTGGGATGGATTTTCTTCGGGGATCATTAGCTCATCCAGAATGAGTGCGATAATTTGTGGATTGACAATTGTCAATGACGGCACAGAAATTTGATCGACTTCGATATTAGAATTGGTTTTGGCAATTGACTGATTTCCAAATGCGATTGCAATTGAAAATGCTATGATAAAAATGCTTATTTTTTTCATTAGTTTGCTCCGCCGAATTTTCCTGATTTTTTCATCTGTAAGCTGACAACCCCGCGATCGCGCATAGTTTTGTATGAATTGAGCAGTAACACTTGTAATTGCTCAACTTCTCTTTTTGAAAGTTCTTTTCTGTAATTATCAAGCGTATATTGACTCCACCGGACGCACACATCCGGTGTTCGGGCAAATGCATTGGAAATTCCATAATGCAAATCTTTCCATTGGTTTGCCTTCAACAATTTCCAGAGCGCGTACCACAGCTTGACTTCATTCTGTTGCCCCAATCGCCGATAACTATTTGTCAACGATTTCATGATGAGTCCAAGATTTTCAGCATCTTCAGGATTTATATATTTAAATGCCTCAAGACTATTATTAATACACGTTGTGGGATTATTATTTGTCAGTTTGGCCAACTCAACATATAAATTGCCTCTGATGGTGCTGTGAATCTGAACCGCTTGCAACAAATATGTATAGGCAAATTTACGGGACAATCGGTTTGTCAGATTGTGCATAGCGATATTATTACACATGATGGCAAAATCTTCAAAATATGGATTGTACGTTGAATCCACCGGAAAACCCTGCGCATTCTTTTTTGTTGTGAAAACTATTTTGCTGAGCCGGTCGATGCCTTCTTCCAGTTCATTTAATCCGGTAAATTCAATTCGGGCAATTCGCCAGTTTATTTCATCCTTCGCTCGCCGGTTTTGCAGAATGGTAAGAAGCTTTTTAAAATTGGTTACCGCTTTTTTGTGATTATTATCCTGCGCATACGTTTCCAGAATTTTATCTTTCAATTTGGAAGCCCGAACGTTGCCGTTATCCCAATTTATCCATTCGACATATTGATGAATGACTTGTTGGCGCTCCGGGTTGTGCGTGTAAGTTAAGGCTGTCTCCAATCGTTCAAGCGCCTGCTTGGCATCCAGTAATTCAGCGTACGTATCACCCTGATAGTAAATGTAGGTGTACAAATTCAACGAATCTTCCGGCGACAATGAAGTTTGTTCTGTTTTTTTAAGCGCCTGATCAGTCATATCCGAACTTGGAAAATCCCTCAGCATTTGTTCTGCTTTTTGGAAATTCTTCAAGGCCCGATCCCAATATTCCATACTATGATATGCCTGTCCGAGCCGAAAATACAGTTGGTCATCGCCCTTGTCTAAAATGGTGAGTTCCGTCAAGACATTAATTAGCTCTATATTTGCGTCTTTGTTTTCATAATATTGAACCAGTTTCCACAACACCCATGATAAAGCATCCCGGTTTTCCAAATCAAACGGATTTAATTTTATCGCTTCTTCAAATGATTGTTTGGCTTGAATTAGAATTTTATACAGCTCGCTACGAAGTTCCTTAATTGTTTTCTCATTTATTCCTTTTCGATTGAGCCGTTTTTGCACGTCCATCACTCGTTGCATATTGGCAGCGCCACGATTAAACCGTGCAATTGCTTGCTGGCGCTGCTCCCGTGTGACTTTCGCCGATGTATCTCCGATAAACTTTAAAAAATTCCAAATCGTGTCCGCAGCCACCATTGATAGCAATGCATCCTGTTTTAATTTATTCGCCTTGTCTTCCTGTTCAAATTCAACAAAGATATCCTGCGCTGTAGAATCAGCAAGTTCGGCTGTGGTGGAATCGACTCCGACTGGTATGACCAAATTTCGTTTTCTGGTTAACTTACTGTTCCCGGCACAACCCGGTAACATGCTTGCAACTAGAATTAAAGCTAACCATTTTTTATTTCTCATGATAAAGCCTCTATTTTATAACTGTTCACAAATTCCGGATTCCTGTTTGACGATAATACAACTTTTTATGAATCCCCACACTATTTGAATGAAACACGTTTCGTCAGCACCAGGAGTTGAAGTATGAACATGTGAATCATAAATTACTTTTTGGCATTTTGAGTTTCATATTTCCACCACGCCCAGAAAATTCGACTGTAAAGTCCCGATGTCGTATATGTAAATGATTTGAACGTAGATTTGAATCCAACAATTTCCCCCCTCGCATTTCGCATCAAGTTGCCGACGCGCAGCATATCATCTTTTTGATCAGCCCCCTGATCGATGAGCAACGCCACACGATCGCCATGACAAATGGCAAATGCAATTTCTTCATCGCCGACAATTGGAGTCGCTCTTAAAAACATAGTGTATTTAACTTTACCAATCTGGAATTGCACTTTGGTAGTCGCATCACCATCTTTCTTTTGCAGAAATCGATTTACGTGACCGGGCAATTCCATATTGTGATCAACAATCCATTGGATTACTTTCTTAAGCTCATACGAAAATACATTTTTTTCCGGAACGTAACCAACCTGAAACAGTGGATAATCCGAATCGCCGTCATTTCCGGGAGCATCAAACTCAGCGACCTGTCCATAAGATTGATACGACGTGTTCTCCTTGACAGCAGTATTTCCCTCCGAAACCGCCAGCTTTAAATTTGTCTTGTCTGCCGATCGCACTCCGATGGGTAATTCTCTGCCCTGGGTCGAAAATTTTTTGACCAAAATATCCAATCCTTTCACAACATCATCCTTTGAATTGGTTAATTCCGGGAGCGCGATTTTTTCCACCTGCTGAATGTTCAATTTTCGGTTGGTATTGTCGGGCATAAATGAAGATTTTGAGATCGACGCTTGCTGATTAATGATATCCGTAATATCAATCTTACCTAACAAGGAAGGCGTTTTCGTTTCAAGCATGATTTGCTTGTGCTTCTGCTTTTTTTCGGGAGTGGAAATTTTGCTAACCTCATCCTGCGTTGTCATCTCCATCTGTTTGACAATCAAGTTTGTATCAATAAGTTGATCCACAACGATTTCTGGCATTTCATAGTGCGGCATTTTGATGCGAATCATCAACATGTACAAACTGCTTAGCAATATGGATGTCAGTATAAGCGAAATTATTTTATCAGATTGAATTTTCAATTTATAATTTTGGACTTTCATAGGTTATGTTTTTGGGGATACCGTGTTTTGTGCACATATCTAGCACGTCCACTGTATGCTGAATCATAGATTCACGCTCCGGCTCGATAAGGACAACAAGTTGAACATCCGCATTGCGGTCGGTTTCATATTGTCCAACGAGAATGCTCTCCAATTCTTCCGGCTGCTTCACACTAACAGAACCATTTGAATTATCAATAAATTCATATCTGTCAATTTTTGTTGCATTATCCCGGATGACCTTGACTTTCACAATATGTCTCTCCACCACGGTTGCCTGTTGTGCAGTGGAAGGCAGCTCAATTTCGGACATTTTCAACCGGCTGATAATGATAAATCCAAACAGGATAATCATTGCTACATCTATTAGACGAATTAATAACCCACCTTTATTCATATTAAAACCTTTTTATTACCGCATACTTATGTTTTCGCCAAAGCACTATAACGGTTTTTCAACTTTTCGAACGAGAAGTGATTTGCGCAGTTGATAACTATCACACAAGTCTGCTACATCCAATGCATATTTAATCGGGGCATCCCAATTCGAGCAAATTTGTACCTGAATTTTATCGCTTTCATTTCCGAATTCGCGTCGAATACTCTCCAGCAATTCATTAATTTGAGATATATTTGAATATTTGTAGACTTCGTTCGACGGCGTTTCGACAATATAGGTGCCACTGCGTGTAATACCCAGAAACAAAATATGGTCGAACTTTTCAGTTTGCGATCGCTGTTCAGTCGATTTTGGCGGCTCAATCGGATGCTGTAAACCAATTTCGGAAATTGAAATAAATCCGAATAACAGGATGAATACGATATCGATCAACCGAAACATCATTGTGGATTTTATCACGGGAAACTCCTGCTATTACTTGTCAACCGTCATAATTTTAAACTCAACCATCTCATTCTCCAATCCCTGCGCGACGGCAGTTACATTACTTATTTCCGCTGTGGGCCCGGAGATAAAATCAATCGAGACATAGCCATTATCATCTGTATCCACCTGAACATTATTTTTACTTCGTTTTCCAAAACCGCCCCCGGTTGTTATGAACGTAACGGGATAGTCCGGAATTGGATTATTGAAATCATCCGTTAACTGCACAGTAATGGGTGCGGCTAACCGCCGTTTAATTGGCACGTAATCCAGCTCCTTGGAAATAGGTTTCAATTTTGACGGTGGTCCTGCTATCATCTGAACTCTGAAATTCAATTTTGAATTTCCCAATGAATCAACAAAACAATTGATCGAACCTTCGTCTATTCTTCTGCCAAGCAACAGGCCTGCTTTTGCTTCGCCGTTGGCATCTGTCTTAATTTGACATAATTTCTGTCCGTTATCAAAAACAGAGTCTCCTTTGGCAACTTCAAATGTAACGTTTTTTTCGGAAACAGGTTCGCCTTTTTCATTCACAAGTTTAACGGCAATCGGCTTTTCCAATGGCTGGTTCACCTGTCCTTTTAAATTCTTTTCTGTTAATGGTACTAATTTTAAAGTCGTTTTCAGTTGTTGTTTTTTGCTTTCAGGCAGGTTATTTACATCGTATGCCAACAGAATGAGCCGCAACTCATCGGCTTTGGAATTTACTCGAATTAATCCGTTGTTGAAAATTCGATGCACACTTGTGGAACAAAAATTCAGGATAATACTGACAATTAAACCCAACAGAGTTGTAACGAGCGCAATACCCATACCACGCAAAATTGTGGTCGTATCCCATGTATCGGAAAAGAAGGTGATAAACATTCCCCAGACTGTTCCAATCAGGCCAAGTGCACCTGCTGTATCAGATAAGAAGTTGATTGTCGTGGTAAAGGATGTAAATTGCTGCTCACGTTGTTTCAAGGCATTTGATATCTCTTCGCTAAAACCCTGAACACTACCGGTTTTTTCGAAAACTTCAGTAAGCGTTCTTCCGATTTGTACAATGATACTCTTTTTTTGTTTACGGAAAAAAAACAGCAATTCATCAATGTGCCTATCCCGTAAATTCGCTCGCATTACAGCTCGGGATCGAATTCTGTCTTTAGTTAAAATAACGAGTTCATAAACAACCAGTGCTAAACCAAGCGCTAATGTTAAAAAAATAAACCATCGAAAAACGCCGCCAAGTGTTGTCAATTGCCAGAATGATTCGATTTGATTGATATTCGTTACATTGGCTGGCGCAAGCAACGAATCGGAAGCTACCTGGGATTGATTTGCAGTCGAATCCAACTGTGTATTTTGCGCGATTAAATGATCATCAGCATAACAAATCATAAGAATTGTAAGTACTGATATTATTAAAAGCTTTACGTTCATTCCGGGTCTCCTAGTACTGATGATTTACTTTATACCTAGATGCATAATTATTTTGGTCGATTGGTTTTGATAGAGTAGGAAAAGCCTGCGAGAGAAAATTCATGTCGATTGAACAACATGACACAGAAGTCAGTGGAGGTTGTGTAAACCCTGAATCGCAACCGGATATAATATTAGAAAATGACTATCGACATCATTTCAAGATGAATATTATAGTATGATCCCAAAACTTGGTTGGATCATTCACGTTTGTGTTTGGCGACGCGAGCAAACGCGTCAATTATCTTATCAATCACGACGG
>JAFGDW010000080.1 GCA_016931935.1 Candidatus Zhuqueibacterota bacterium
ACTAGAATTGATCGGTAAAAGTTCCCTACTTTTTTCACTTTTTTTATTCACTAAAAAATTCGTTACCATCTTATATTGAATGGATACCAATTACTTTTATCAAATCCAGTAAAAACAATCATGGACAGCTCTTTGAGGTATGCACACGTCATTATAAATTTGGTTATCTTAATGTTCGTGGAAAGCTTGAGTCGATGTCATCCGAAGCTATGTCGGAAATTCATAATTCCGCACAAATGTTAGCTTTGATATTGGAGAATAAAAAACAGCACTTATTGCTATCGCAGGAAAATATCCGGCTTGAGGAAGCAGTTCGGGAACGAACGACAGAATTGCTTTTAAACGAGGAGCGACTTAAACTCGCATTAAAGGGAGCAAACGATGGATTATGGGATTGGAATCGTCAGACAAATCAGGTCTTCTTCAGTCCAAGTTGGTTGAGCATGTTAGGGTACAATCACGATGAATTGGAAACGCATTTTGATTCGTGGAAAGCATTGATCCATCCGGATGATGTCGATATTGCATTGGAAGTATTTGAAAGCCACTTCAGAGGCGACACACCATCAATTGAAATTGAGTATCGCTTGAAATCCAAATCTGGAGACTGGATTTGGATTCTCAACCGGGGAAAAGCAGTTCAACGCGATGAAAATCAGTTGCCTCTACGCGCAGTTGGTACACATACGAAAATAAACGACAGGAAAATGGCTGAGGAAGCACTCCGTGCAAGTGAGGAAAAATATCGACAACTATTTGAGCTCGCACAGGAAGGGATTTGGGTCATTGACAAAGATGCAAATACACTACTTGTCAATTCCAGTATGGCAAAAATGTTGGGCTACACAATCGATGAAATGATCGGCAAACACCTATTTACATTTATGGATGCACAAGGTGTTGAATTGTGTAAACAGAATTTGCTTCGTCGTGAACGTGGAATTAGTGAACAACACGATTTTGAATTTATCCGTAAGACAGGAGAACGATTTTACGCCGCAATAGAAACCGCCCCCATGTTTGATAATAATGGGAACTACACCGGGGCTGTTGCTGGAATTGTGGATATAACCGAACGGAAGAAATCCGAGGACGAAATCCGGCAGTTAAATGATGAATTGGAGGCTCGCGTTCTAAAACGAACAGAAGAACTTGAACGACTAAATCGTGAATTAAAAGATTTCGCCTATATCGTTTCCCACGATTTAAAGGCGCCTCTACGTGCTGTTAGTCAATTAGCATACTGGATAAACCATGATTATCACAACAAGATTGACGACCAGGGACGACAGTACCTTGAGATACTAATGAATCGCGTTAAACGAATGGATAGACTAATTGAGGGAATACTTGAATATTCAAGATTAGGCAGGGTTAGGGAAACAATCAATGAAATCTCAGTCGAGAAAACCATCAATGATGTACTGGAATTACTATCACCGCCGGCTAATTTCAAAATTACTGTTGAACAACCGATGCCTTTTATCCAATTCGATCTGACTCGTCTGGAACAAATATTTCAAAATTTAATTGGCAATGCAATAAAATACATGGATAAGACCGATGCGAACATTTCCATTGGAGTTGAGGAGCGCCCGGATTTTTGGATATTTCATGTAAAAGATAACGGACCAGGAATTGAGAAAAAACACTTTGAACGTATTTTTAAAATATTTCAGACATTGCATGCTCGTGATGAAATTGAAAGCACAGGGATTGGATTAACACTTGTTCAAAAAATTATTGAACAATATGGAGGGCGTATTTGGATTGAATCCACAATCAATGAAGGCAGCACGTTTTATTTTACAATTCGCCGCCAAAATGTTGATGTGCCTGCTGAAGAATACGTTTTGATTCAGAAAGTGCAAGCGTAGTATATAAATAATAATCTGTAAGCACAAACAACTTTCCGAAAGGACCATTCGAATTAAAATGGCATTATTATTGCCAATTATTCAAGTTTGTCTTTAAAGTGGCTAAAATCAATGCACCTGACATCTGTGGTTAATCACCTACACTGCCCAAGAATATACTCTGAACCTGAATCCGTCTTTAACTGTACTACTTTCTGAGACTCGAATCTATCATTGATCTTCTTGATTTCTCACGCCTTTGTCATGCATCAAGGGTAAAAATTCACCTAAACCATAATGTATGTAACTTTAGCGTAACCATAACTGGTACGACACAAAGCCTTCACACTGGGAAAAAATCGATATTTGCAGTCATATTGCCGTAGAGCATTTGATTGACAGTTTCAATTTTCAGATTGAAGTTAATCAAATTGAGCATTTTATTTAGTTAACATTAATAGTTTTTGAGAGTTATTGAATTGAGATAAGCAGGAAATTACCGATAATAAATTTGAGCTACTCTGTTTTTTTTAACATAGTGTAGGTGTTGTATGGAGCGAAAAAACCGCATTCTTTTTGTTGACGATGATATTGTCGAACGAATGAATTTTGAACGTGTTGCACGTGATGAAGCTTTTCCATTTGAATTTGTACTGGCAAGTTCGGTGAAAGAAGCTGATAAGCTACTTGAACTACAACAATTTGACGCCATCATAACTGATTATCAACTTGGTGATGGGACTGCCTTCGATTTATTCAACTATGTTCAACAAACGCCATTTATCGTTGTTACCGGAACGGGAAATCAGGAAATTGCCGTCAACGCTATGAAACAAGGAGCGTATGATTATTTAATCAAAGACTCCGAAAGCAATCACCTGAAAACGCTGACCATGACGGTTGAAAATGCCATCAACCGAAAACTGGCAGAGGAAGAACTACTACGCTATCGTGAACACCTTGAAGAACTCGTACAATCACGTACGATGGCGTTACTCAAGGAAATTGATGAACGAAAACGGGCGGAAAATGCCTTACGCGAATTGAACGAACAACTTGAATATAAAGTAAGTGAACGGACAGAAAATCTGCGAAGCATAAATCAACGTCTGAGCAAATCTTTACAAATTCTAAGAGAAGATGAAGAGGCTGGAAAAGTAATCCAGTCGTCACTACTTCCCGAGCAATCACTGAAAATTCACGATTTTTACTGCACTCATTTTTTCCAGCCCTCAATGTATTTAAGCGGCGATTTTGTAGATTATTTCGAAATAGACAGTCGACATTTTGGATTTTATATGGCAGACGTTGCCGGGCATGGTGCATCGTCGGCATTTATTACGGTGCTCATAAAAATGTATATGCTAACCATGCAGGATAAATTTGAAAAGCAACAGGAAGCAACAATCCTTCATCCGGATTGGCTATTGCCGGATTTAAATCAAATGCTGCTAAAACGAAAATTAGGCCGGCATGTTACATTCTTTTATGGTGTAATTGATACTGTTGAAAACAAGTTAGCGTACGCAAATGCGGGACAGTTCCCCTACCCGATTTTTCGAATGAATAATCGTACGGATGCTGTTCAGGCGAAAGGCAATCCGCTGGGTTTGTTTGATTTCGCGACTTACAGCAGTACGATTGTTGAATTACCCAAGGAATTTGAAATTGTTCTGTTTTCCGATGGAATTCTGGAAATTCTTCCTCACAAAATGATGGCGGAAAAACTATCACATCTGATATCATTAGTAAAAAGAACCCCAGTCGAAATTAGATCATTAATACAGGGGCTTCAATTACATAAACAACCATCGCTTCCTGATGATATCACCATTCTTCATTTAAAACGACATCAGAGTACAGTGCGGAGTGATTAATTATGGCTGAAGGTAAGATATTATTTTATCAGGACACAGAGCGTTCAGTATTTAAATTTGTAGGCGAAATCCGACATACGCTCTGCTCAGGGTTCGATACAGCCTTAAACCAATCTTTTAAGAAAAACATTAAAACGTATATTATCGATCTCATAAATGCAATCTACCTGGATAGTACCAGTCTCGGATTAATTGCCAAGATTGCACGTTTTACACACTTGCATCACTATCCCAAACCCACTATTTTCTCCACAAATGAAAATGTAAACATGATATTACAAAGCATGGGTTTCGATGATATATTTGTCATCCGTGATGCGAATGCAGAAAGTATTGATGGTTTAGTAGCGGTTGAACAAAGAACGATGAACAAGCAAGAAACGCATAAAATGGTTTTGGAAGCTCATAAAATTTTGATGGATCTCAACGAAAAAAATAAGGAAGCATTCCAAAATGTTGTTGATTTATTATCTGCAAATAACGAATAATAAACACCTGTTCATAACTTTGCAACTTTACTTATTTTTCTTGAATATATAGTTTTTTTTTAATACATTTCTGTTAATATAAAAAGGCTAATTCTTAAACTATTTATATTGTTATTCATAATTTAATACTGGCAAACGGAAATGAATAAATCAAATGACATGCACAATGAAGCATACAATATTAATTTAGCGAGGAATTTCATTATGCGAGATAATCGTCCCATTTTACTCGCGGAGGATGATAAGGTCGATGCAATGACCGTAAAACGTGCTCTTAAAGATCTGCATGTTACAAATCAACTATTTGTAGCAGAAAATGGTGAAGAAGCGCTTCAATTTCTAAAAAATGCTGAAATGCGACGCCCGGGCATTATTTTACTCGATCTGAATATGCCTAAAATGAATGGGATTGAACTGCTGGAAGCCTTAAAACATGATAATGAATTAAGACGTATTCCGGTTGTTATGTTGACAACATCAAAAGAAGAACAAGATAAATTACAAAGTTTCAACCTTGGAGCCGCTGGCTATATGGTCAAACCCGTAGATTACAAGAAATTTGTAGAGGTTGTGCGAACCATCGATTTATACTGGACATTGAGTGAACTACCCGAGGAGGAGTAATAATGGTGGATCAAAGCAGGATTAAGCTATTCCTTGTCGAAGATGATCGAATTGACCAGATGGCATTTGAAAAATTTGTGGAAAAGGAAAACCTTCCATATGAATATATTGTCGCAGGCTCCATAAAAAGTGCAAAAACATATTTGACCAAACATAAATTTGATATTATTCTTTCAGATTTTCAACTAAACGATGGCAATGCATTTGAATTATTCGATAAAGTAAATGAAACACCAATTATTATGGTAACCGGAACCGGTGACGAAGAAATTGCAGTAACTGCAATGAAGGCCGGTGCTTATGATTATCTGATTAAAGATATGAATGGCAATTACCTCAAAACATTGCCAGTAACTGTTGAAAATGCTCTAAACCGAAAACGTTATGAACGAGAGCTTAATGAATATCGTGAACGCCTGGAAGAGCTAGTAGATGCCCGAACCAATGAACTAAAAAGTGAAATAATTAGGCGCAAGCATGCTGAACAACTATTAAAAACATTAAATACTGCTGCCTTGGCAATGGAAAATGCAATGTCGCACAAAGACATTTTTTCAGCAGTTTCCAAAGAATTGAAAAAGATTAATTACGCATGTACAATCATGCTTATTGACGAAGAACAACAATCGTTAATCCCAAAATACAAAAATTTTGATGCCGAAATAATATCCGAAATTCAAAATCATTTTAATATCGATTTACAGAATCTACACATTTCATATCAATCAATACCGATTTTTTTAGAGGTTGTAAAGAATCGTAAAACTGTCTTCACAGAAAATTTGAGTTCTCTATTGACTCATTTCATCTCAAATACCTTACCGGAATTCAATGAAGCACATATTAAATCCAGGCATACCGATAATGCAATTTTCGCCCCTCTCATTGTTAATGATAAAATTACCGGTATTCTTAGCATTCATTCGTCAGAGTTATCAATCGAAGACATCCCAACAATTACAGCATTTTCCAATCAAATCGCCGCCACGTGGCACAAATCAAATCTAATGCAGGATTTGGCAAATAGCCTGGATCAACTACGCCGTACGCAGGATCAATTATTGAGAGCTCAAAAACTCGAAGCAATCGGCCGACTCGCCGGTGGTATTGCTCACGATTTTAATAATTTGTTGACCGCAATTTTGGGCAATGCAGAACTCATTCAAACTGATATCGAAAGTAATTCACCAATTTCCGATGAAGTTAATGAAATCACTAAAGCTGCTCGTCGCGCAGCGTCGTTGACGAACCAATTACTTGCCTTCAGCCGCAGGCAAACACTACAGCCCAAAGTTCTAGATTTGAATGATATTGTCAGTAACATCGAAAAAATGTTACGTCGATTAATCGGAGAAAACATTACGCTGCAAACCAATCTGGACGATATGTTGGGAAATATTAAAGCAGATCCGGGACAGATGGAACAGCTCATTATGAATCTGGCAATTAACTCGAGTGATGCTATGCCCGAAGGCGGCGTTATCAGTATTATCACTGAAAATACAACGATAACCGATGACTATTGCCGGGACCAGGCATTTGCACGGCCGGGTGAATTTGTACAACTTACGGTCTCAGATACCGGCACTGGAATTCCTCCTCACGTACTCGAAAATATTTTTGAACCATTTTTTAGCACGAAAGGACCGCGTCAGGGCACCGGTTTGGGGCTGTCAGTGGTTTATGGAATAGTTAAACAACACGAGGGATGGATTACGGTCCACAGCGAAGTGAATAAAGGAACCGTATTTCAGATTTATTTTCCGGTGGAATCGGAGCTGCCCAAGGATGAGCCGGATTATTATGTCGAAATGACTTCGCTAAAAGGGAATGGCGAACGCATTCTGCTCATAGAAGATGAGATTTCAGTATCCAGGGTCGCCACAAAAGCCTTGCTGGAAAAT
Source organism: Candidatus Zhuqueibacterota bacterium (assembly GCA_016931935.1). Classification (GTDB taxonomy): domain Bacteria; phylum Zhuqueibacterota; class Zhuqueibacteria; order Thermofontimicrobiales; family Thiofontviventaceae; genus Thiofontivivens. Next base: position 6,750 of record JAFGDW010000080.1, read on the forward strand.
GGCTATGTTGTATTTTCGACTTTTAGTACTTCCGAAGCGATGGAAGTTTTCCAAAAAGAAAACGGCAATTTCGACCTGATTTTCAGTGATGTTGTCCTTCCAGACAAAACCGGTATTGAGTTTATGGAAGAAATACTTAAAACACATCCGCAAATGCATGTGTTACTTAGCAGCGGTTATACCGATCAAAAGTCTCAATGGCCTATAATAAAAGCCAAAGGCTTCCGGTTTGTTCAGAAGCCCTATGCATTAATTGATTTATTAAAAGCAATCAGAGAACTAATCGTAACAGACGTGCATGTTGAAGCGTGATAAAACATTCCTGTACTTTTTCTAAAACAGTTAAAAGACAGAAAAAAGAACATTCAACATTGGGGATCCATCCGGTATAACTGTCGTTAAATTTTAATATTTTTTCCATGCGCAACATCAAATGACTTCTTAACAAATCCGCGGTAATGGCTCACCTGCCAGCATATCCACCAATCTGCTGCCCCCAATCGCAGTTACTAACCACACTTTCCCGGGATCATCAGCAACCACATTACCAATAACACATGCGTGCTTTCCTTCAGGTCGATTATACATTGCTGCAAGAACTTTTTTGGTGTGTTCGGCGGGCACACAGGCGACCAGCTTGCCTTCATTCGCAAGATAAAGTGGATCCAGGCCGAGCAATTCACATGCTGCACGCACATCCTGATTGATTGGTATAGCATCTTCGTGAAGTTGAATTCCCACGTTGGATTGTTCAGCGATTTCGTTCAACGTTGTCGCCAATCCACCACGAGTTGGATCACGCAAACTGTGGATATCGGGACAGACAGCGATCATGGCCTCAACAAGGTGATTAAGCGCCTGGGAGTCGCTAGCGAATGATCCGGAAAATTCCAGCCCTTCTCGTTGAGTCAGGACGGTGACACCGTGGTCGGCAATGGTTCCGCTAATAATGATGCTATCACCGGGTAACGCGTTGTGTCCGGAAATTTTCCGACCATCCAGCAGTACGCCTATGCCGGAAGTGTTAATGAAAATCTTGTCCGCAGCGCCTCTGGGAACGACTTTAGTATCACCCGTAACAACCTGCACGTTTGCTTTACGTGCAGCCATCGCCATACTAACCAGAATTTTTTCAAAATCAGCAATGAGCAAGCCTTCTTCAAGAATAAAACCAACGCTAAGAAATTTGGGTATCGCGCCGCGCATGGCAATATCATTGACCGTGCCATTAATCGCCAGATCGCCAATATTCCCGCCCGGGAAAAATATTGGATCGACAACATACGAATCCGTAGAAAAAGTCAGCCGGTACCAGTCGACATAAATTTCAGTGCTGTCCTCAAGTTGCGCAAGCGATGTGTTGGTAAAATAACGAAGGATAAGGTCGGAGACGAGCTGTTGTGATGCCCGGCCACCGCTGCCATGGTCGAGCAGAATGCGATCGTTTTTCATAGTATGAATGACCTATTTTGAAAATTTACGAATCAATAGTTTGAACCATACAGGTAGCATTCAATAGTTTAGTATAATAAGTTTCGATTTTCAACATGTGACACATACATGACTACTTGTATTGGATCAACTACACTTTCATCACAGAATTATAATTCATCGACAGGCACCAATAATTTTGCTGCTAACCCAATAATATGCACCTTCGCTTTGGAAAACAATAAACTCACCATCCGGTGTCAGGCAGGGAAACCGGCTCGGCCGGTCAAATGCCATGATATTGTTCAAATTCCTTGGTTCACTCCAACTATTGTCACCCTGACGAAAACTGATGTATATTCGCATATCATTTTCATCGACTCCCAGGCGCGTGGATGCAAACAGGAGAAAACTTTCATCCGGTGCGATGAATGAAGTGTAATCAATCGCCGTTGTATTAATAGGCGTAGGCAGAAGTTCAGGCAGGTCGTAGGTATTATCGTTACATCGACTTCTGAAAATACCCCGATTCCATGCGACATCTTGACAATAGCCGGTAAAATAGATTGTGCCATTTTTTGTGAAAGTTGGCTGCGATTCCATATTCACTGAGTTGGGTGGATGCCCCATATTTCGTTTATGACTCCATGCAGTATCATTCTTTTGAACATACCAAATATCCACATTGCCGTATCCATCCGGATGGGACAATTGAAAAAACAGCTTGTCACTCTGCGGCAAAAATACAGACGCCTGAATATTACCTTCTGAAAATGCTGCGATAGCAGGCTTTGACCATTTATTGTTTATGCGCTTTACGAACATAATGTTAGGCGGTACAACTGACCAGTAAACTTCATTTCCGTCGGGCGACCAGGTGGGAAAACCATGAATCCGGTAATCAGGATGTGTCAGGATGTCAGCAGCAAACGGTTCGGGCGTTAGTCCTGGCAAGTGTTGATTAAAATAATCAAGCTTCGTTCCTGCGGAATCATGACTGGCACATTGCAAAAATAAAATTGCTATACCTGCCAGGAATACATTAAACATATGCTTCATATCCAATCCGTTTCCATTCTGAAAGTTACTGGTTCATTTCAATGTCAAATGCAGTAACATTCCGAAAAAATGCGAAATACTTCCCGCAAGCACAAATAAATGCCAGATGAAATGAAAATATGGAACCTTCTTGATTGCATAAAACACAATTCCCAGCGTATAGCAAGCGCCGCCAATCAACAACCAAAGAATCATGCCAGCCGGAACCATACTCAGCATTGGTTTTACGGCAATAAGAATAAGCCATCCCATAATAAGATATAGAATGACCGAGATAATTTTTAATTTTCCGATCAGGAAAATTTTTGCAATAATGCCACCAATAGCCAATGCCCAAATCAGTCCAAATAAGGTCCACCCCCAGGGACCACGCATGGATACCAGTGTGATAGGCGTATATGTACCGGCAATTAGCAAATAAATAGATGAATGATCTAAAATTCTGAAAAATCGTTTAACCCGCGGTTGCGGGAAACTATGATATAAAGTTGAAGCCATATAAAGCAGGAAAAGCGTGGTTCCATAAATACTAAAACTAACGACACGCCAGGCATCTTCCTGTTTGCTGGCAAATACCACCAGCAACACCAGTGCCGCAATACTTAACGCGGCGCCGATGCCGTGGGATACGCTGTTGGCAATTTCTTCTCCGAGACTTTGAGGACGATTTTTTGGAGTTATAAGATTAGAGCTGATTTGTTCGCTTTTCATATTTTCGGTTTTCATTGATGAAATAACAGTTTTCAGCATGAACAATTATCTGTGGTTCATGCTGTCAGAAATAATAGGAATAATGAGATATGTGAGAATTCAAGTTTATTTCGCTTGATTTTGATGCTCAAGATAACTCCGGGCAGACAATCGGAAGATATCGTATATACCTGGTTCTGCCTTTTGGAACAAGAAGGTTACCGGACACCTGGAAAGATGTATCTGAGTATAAACATGAATGTAATCTGTCAGCGCCGGGAAGTTTTTATGAATGAAGAACAGTGCTTCTATTTTGTCATGTGGATTACGCCATTGAACAATACTATTACTCAATTGCTGGGTGCATTGGTGTTCATCAGCCAGGATGCCTAGTTGAGCTATCGTTTCATTTGCTGATGTTTCCAGCAGTTGTGCCCATTTCTTTCGGCCTGGTTTTGGGAAATCCTGGCCAGTGGAGAAAAGTGAATATATATCGTCACGTAAAAATGGACCTTGATCATTTTCTAACGAGCGCTTCCCCCAAAATCGATTCCAATGTATCAATCCTCGCTGCTGGCGAAGGCCAAACACATCCCAATTGCCTTCACCATCAGTCCACTGATGGACAAAAATGCATGCGAGTTCACAGTGTGATTCTTGTGCTTGTCGAAAGATGGTACTGACTTGTTCAATATTACGCGGATCTACGATATAAAAAAACAGGATACTTTGCTCGCCAGTTTGATTCCACCATTGAATTTCGTTTCCCTGTATACGTTGATCGTAATTGTGCTCTTCACTCACTGGTTTAGGTATACTCGCTAAATCATCTGTGCCATTTTGTAAATGTTTACCAAGGCTTCGTTTTTTTGACGCCATAATTTATTTAACGTTTGAACCAATAGAATCCCATTACATTAGTTCGATTGATGAACCTATGAAAATAAAACTCACTGCTTAACTAATGGTGAGCGGCGTCTCAATCAGGTCGGCGCTCCGGTAAACCGAATATAGCCAAATGGAAGTCCTGACGCCTCGGGGTAAAAGACCTGCATCCGATACTTGGACTTGGAGCTCACCGCTCACCATATAAATCTGTGAAAGATTGCATTGCATTGTTAATCGTTTAGTAAATATAAGATATATATTGCCACACGTCAAGGGAAATATTAATAACTTGCTACGAATTCAACAAGCTTCTACATAAAAATCAAAATATTCCTTGACATTGTCATTTTATTGTGCTACTTTTTTATAAATCGTGTTACCAAAAACTCTGAGAGTGATTATGAGTGAACTTATTCGATTTGGCATTTCCATCGAACAATCGTTATTAACAAAATTTGATGATTTAATTCAGTCCCGCAGTTACGAAAACCGCTCGGAAGCGATTCGTGATTTGATTCGCAAGGAGCTTGTTGGTGAACAGTGGCAACAACCCAACGCAGCAGCAGTTGGCACAATTACTATTATTTATGATCATCATGTCCGGGAACTTACGGAGGTGTTGACATCAATTCAGCACGATCATGAAACAGCGATTATTGCCAGCACCCACGTGCATCTGGATCATCACAATTGTTTGGAAGTGATTATTGTAAAAGGAAAAACGTCGGACATCCGTACGCTGGCAGACCAGTTGATAAGCTTGAAAGGCGTAAAGCACGGGCAGCTTTCCATGACGTCTTCGGGTGACATAGGTTAAAACATGTATTTTATCTGGCGTTTAATAATACATTTTCGGAGTAATCAGTTATCGATAATTGCGTGTCACACAGATCACTGATAACCAATCACCAAAACAGATATTTTTCTTTTTCCAATTACCTAACCTGGATAAACCAGAATTAAAAAAATTAGACAGGATAACAGGATGAACAGGATTTCTTAGAGGAAGAGATTATACAA
>JAFGDW010000081.1 GCA_016931935.1 Candidatus Zhuqueibacterota bacterium
CTGCCGCCCAACTGGACTCCGGCTGACAAAATCTGATATTTTAAAGAACTTCTCGGTCAATTAAAAGGTGTAGTTGACCGAGGGGATACCTTAATCAGTAGGTTCAAGGTTCGATTCCTTGTGGGCGCACCAACTTTGGAAAGCTCATACACATATATGGGCTTTTTTTATACGGGAGTGAAAATGCCATTTTACGTTTATGTTCTGAACCTGAAAAACAGTAAACACTACATTGGGCAAACGACTAATCTGATTCAGTATCTGAGAGATTTTACGAATCCTGCACGAAGACCTTTTGGAGCCAGGAAATCAAGTTTGATTTGAATATCCAAATTGATCATTGCCGATTTTTAGTATGTCGCTCAAATTAGTGAATGCAGTTGTTCCGCCTGGCTGGGTAGTGGAAACGGCGCCTGTTAAATTTCCAAAAACCTGGCATTGTTTTAAACTTTCACCCTTTATATATTGAGAGATGAAACCGGCATTGTAACTATCTCCAGCGCCAATAGCATCCACCACATTTTTATTTAAAAAAGGCTTTGCTTCGAAGGTTTTCTCATTGTATTTCGAAATCGAACCTTTCTCACTCAGTTTGACGACTACAATATTTCCCATTTGAGATAACTTATTTAAGGCAGGGATAACTGAACTTTCATTTGTTAAATGACAGGATTCCACCTCGTTTGGTAAAAATATATCGACGTATGGTAAAATATTTTCTAAATCAATATCCCATTGTTCGGAAGGATCCCACTGGGTATCAAACGAAGTTGTTAATCCTGATTCTTTTGCAAATTTAAAAAGTTTTGCAACATCGGGTTTTAAATTGGGCTGGAGAAAATATGATGAGAAATGCAGATGCTTTGCTTTTTTAAAATTTTCCAGGGGAATATCACTATAGGACAAGTGGTCCATGGCGCCGGGATGCGTAACCATTGCCCTGTCATTACCAAAGTTCAGGACTATTGTTGCTCCGGTGGCTAATGCTGCGTCGCGAATGATCATGGATGTATCAACATGCTTCTTTTCCAGGCTTGCTAATACCAAATCAGCAAATGAATCATTTCCTATTTTTCCTAAAAAGGCAACTTTTACGCCCAGACTACTCAGGTTGCTGGCAAAAATAGCTGATGAACTTCCTAATGTTAGATTCATTTGTTGAGCGATTTTTTCTTTTCCCATTTCCGGGAATGATTCAATCTGATTAAGAATTAAATCGACATTCAACTCGCCCACAACAATGACATCCCATTTTTTTTTCTTCATTTAATATCCCCAAAATTGATGTGTTATGGCTTCATCAATCGAATTTATCTGTCTATCAGCATATTGCAAATCGTGTGCGCTTGTATATTGAGTTTTTAATGCTATACAGATAATTCCCGCTGCTTTTGCACTTTCCACGCCGGCTCGGGAATCTTCAAATGCAATACAACAATCTTGTGGCACATTTAGTTTTGATACGGTTTGAAGATAAATATCCGGCGCCGGTTTTTTATGAATAACGTCGTCACCGGTCACGATCACATCGAAGACGTTTTTATAATTTTTAAATAAACGACTCAATATTGTAATAACCTGACGATTTTCAGATGATGAGGCGACCGCCAATTTAATGTGGTTTTTCCTGCAGTAATCAATTAGTTGCATTATTCCAACACATGGTGTTATGGCTTTTGTTGAAAGCAGATTTAAATAAAGATTATCTCGTCTTTTTATGCCCTCAGTAACGTTAAATTCATTGTTTTTAAAATAATTCTCTTTAATTTGATTCATATTTTCCCGGGTAGAATATCCCACGAGTGATTGAATAAATCCTTCAGTATATGTCAAGCCTAAATCCGCGAGAAACAGTCGAAACGAATCCATATGAATTGGTTCTGTGTCTACAATGACACCATCCATGTCTAATATACAGGCTTTAATCATTTGAATTTCTTTTCATTTAATAGGAGTTAAAAATATTGTCATTTTTTTGCGTGGTTCTGTTACCTGCTTAAGACCTATTCTAACAACGGGTAAATTCTTACCCCCTGAACGACCCTGCTGATGGTACCTTTTACAGATGGATTATCGGGTTTTAATCCTAATTGCAATGATTTATATAAACCCAATAATTGGCCAATTAAAGTATAACAAACAGGTAAAAGGTCGGAATTCAATTTAAATTCGCTATCAAAATCAGATAATATTACTTTTAAATCGACTTCAATCCCCTCGATATCATTTTCTAAAACTGCAATACTATATATGCCTCGTTCGCATTTATTAACTGCGTTTATGAGATCGACTTCATATTTTGAAATGTACGGGTCGTCAGTGCAAAGATAAACCATCAATGTTTTGGAATTAACGACTGCTTTGGGACCATGTCTGAAGCCAAGAAATGAATCAAATTTTGATATGACGATCCCATCCGTAAGTTCTTGTAATTTTAAATGACACTCTTCGGCGCAACCTAACAATGGACCGGATCCTAAAAAAACTGCACGCTCAAACGGCAGGTCGCAAATCATTTTTATGTCGTCAGAATAATCTCTAATAATTTTGTCACCATATTGGGAGAGTCTGTCAATATCTGTATGCAGAAATTCGATTTGGTTAATTTTGGATATCAGTATTGCCAGAAGTAGCATGGAAGTAAAACTGCTTGTCATCGCTAAGCCCTGGTCATTTGATTGGGGCGGAAGGACCAGCGTTAATGAATTATTATTGTCAGCCTTTTGTGCGAGTTCTCCCTCAGCGTTACACGTAATAATTAAATGATTAATGGTTGGACAAACCTGGTTAGCAAGTTCGACCGCAGCTAAACTTTCAGGGCTATCGCCGGATCGTGCAAATGATATTAAAAATGTTGGTTTATCTTTGTGGAAATAATGATATGGATGCGTCACAATATCAGTGGTTGCAACTGCCCTGGCAGGGTGGCCAAAATTTTTGGGGAAAATACTTTTCAGACAATTTCCAATAAATGCAGATGTACCGGCCCCGGTAAAGATAATATCTGTGTCAGACTTTAGATTTTTATTCAGGAAGGAAATGATGTCGTCTTTCTTGTTTAAAGCAAACAAGTATGTTTTGGACCATAGGTCAGGTTGTTGAATGATTTCTTTTACAGTAAAATTAGTTCCAAATTTAGTCAATTCTTTAGAATCTAAACTATGCAATTGATTATCCATTATTCATAACCCTGTACAATGCTTTCGTAACCTTACGAAATCAAGATAATAAATTATTACAACCTTGTCAAGAACTTTTTTTGATATTATAAAAATAGGAATTGTCTATTTTGTAAGATCATGAATTTAAGTGTACAAAATTAACTTGATTTTTTAACAACTTTAAAATTATTATCTTAAACTTATTATTGTTAAAATAAAATTAATTATGTTACCTTTTTGAAAAAAGCTCTTGACTTTTAAAAGAAAAAAACTTATCTTTTTTCCATAAGGAAATGAAACATAAAAGCTTTCAATTTGAAAGCAAGCACCTATAACTTTTCAGGGAGCTCGATTTAGCAATGCAATCAACGGACGGATTTTCTACTACGACCAGGCGCTCAAAAATTATTACTCAATTGGATGAAATGGGACAAGTTCAGGTTCAGGACTTAAGTGATACATTTAATGTGAGTCCTGTAACGATACGTAATGATCTTGCTTTTCTTGAAAGTAAAAATTTGTTACACAGAACCAGAGGCGGTGCAATTAAACAGACAAAAGTAGCTATGGATTTGGAGCTTTCTGAAAAGGCACGAAAAAACGCTGAACAAAAGAAACGAATCGGGCAAGAGGCTGCAAAAATGGTCCATGAGGGAGATACGATTATATTGGATTCTGGTACTACGACAATGGAGATTGCCAAGCAATTAAAAAATCATCAAAATATAACCATCATTACTAATGCACTTAATATTGCAATGGAATTGGCAGATTCGGAAAAGATCGAAATTATTATGCCCGGAGGAACGCTTCGATCGAAATCGTTTTCACTGGTTGGTTCACAAGCCGAACAGAACTTGAGAAATTATTTTTGTGATCGATTGTTTCTCGGTGTCGACGGATTTGATTCGACTCATGGGGTTTCCACACCTAGTGCTGCTGAAGCACAACTAAATCGAGTCATGGCTAAAATTGCAAATGAAGTTATCGTCGTTGCCGATTCATCCAAGTTTGGCAAACGGAGCTTTGCTCACATTCTTCCCGTCGCCAGCATTGATAAAGTAATCACTGATGAAGGAATTACTGATAAAGACAGGAAAATGTTACGGTCACAACATGTTGAAGTTATAATAGCTTAATTTATGTTTGATTGATATCCCGTGCTACGCATAATTATAACGATTTTTAAATGTGAAGTTGGAGGGAAAATTAGTGAAATCAAAAATATGGTTGCTTTTCGCTTTAATAACGACTTCTTTCTGGGGACTCTGGGGAGCTATCATTGAAATCACTGAAAAGGCTGGATTCCCGGCAACTCTGGGGTACTCTGTATGGGCTTTAACAATGATTCCCCCAACTCTGGTGGCGCTTAAAATCGTAAACTGGAAATTGGAGTATGATTCACGATCCATATTATACGGAGTAATTATTGGTTTTCTTGGCGCTGGCGGTCAACTTATACTTTTCCAGGCATTGCGGATGGGACCCGCCTATCTTGTCTTTCCTTTCATTTCATTATCCCCGGTGGTAACAATACTGTTATCCTATTTGTTCTTAAAAGAACGAGCCAGCAAACTCGGTTGGATCGGTATCGTCCTGGCATTAATGGCGATTCCTTTGCTTTCATATCAGGAACCGGGACATTCTGTGACAAGAGGGTATTTATGGATTATACTGGCGTTGCTTGTTTTTCTTGCCTGGGGTATTCAGGCGTATTTTATGCGATTCGCCAACCAAACAATGAAAGCCGAAAGTATTTTCTTTTATATGATGATAACCGGTATTCTACTCATTCCGGTTGCACTTTTAATGACAGACTTTTCGCAAACTATTAATTGGGGATTTAAGGGACCTTATCTTGCTGCTTTAATTCAAATACTGAATTCCATCGGTGCGTTGTGCCTGGTTTATGCCTTCCGGTATGGCAAAGCCATTATTGTGAGTCCGCTGACAAATGCTATCGCTCCTGTAATTACAGTTATAATTTCATTGGCAATTTATGCTGTAATTCCCCATAAATTAATTATTATTGGAATGGCGCTCGCGCTTATCGCAACATTCCTAATGGCGTTGGAGGATGAAGGGGAACCTGAACAAAGTTCAGAATAAATCATTAACACACTTGGTTTGATGTACATAATATGAAAAATCAAAATTTTCTATTACGTGCAATTGGGTGTTCCATATTCTGCATCTTGTCCGTTTTTTTTAGTTCTAATGTATGGACATTTACAAGCGATGATTTTCAACTTCCGATTAAAAGCAGTGGCCGCCTATCTTTCTATGTCGATGTTTGCCAGTTTGCTAAAATCGGAGGTGGAAACAAAACTGAAATCAGCTACTATTTAAACATCTCACAATTTTTGCCGGATCTGCCGGTGGAATCCAGCCATATCGACTTCAATATTGACCTGACACTAACTTCTTCACAAAGTGACACACTCTCCAAAATTCATGAACATAAATCGGTAAAAGTTGATAGTACATTTGGAAATGATCAATATTCGTTTATTGATTTGAAAACGGTTGAATTACGTGCCGATACAGTCAACCTTGAAATGAGAATTACGAATCCCGTGTCGAATCTAACCGGGACGATAAGTAAACGTTTTGCAGTAAAAAATTATAATACTGAATTTTCGCTAAGTGATCTTTCGTTTGCGTCCTATGTCACAAAGAGTGTCGAGAGTAACAATTTTGAGAAGAATGGGCTTATGGTCGTTCCGAATCCGTTAAGAGCATTTACGTATTCAGATCGGACTCTCAACGCCTATGTGTATTTTGAAATTAACAATCTCTCATTCATCAAAGAGAAACCGTCGTTCTATTCAGTGACCTATAAAATCGAAACTCTTGCCAGAGTTGAAATCGCGACTCATACTCGTCCAACTATTCAAAAAACCAGCGCCAATTGTGCACGGTTCGAAATAATACCACTGAATGACCTGAAGCCTGGTTTATATTTGTTAACGATATTTGTGACAGATTTATCCACGACCATTAGCTGCTCAACCTCACGATATTTTGAAAATTATGCCACGGATGCGCCTGATAATATGCTTCTTTCAATGACGGATGGAGATATTGAAAATTATTATAACCAAATAAAATATATTGCCACCCACGATGAAAAAGAAATTTTCACAAAATTGAACAAATTAGGCAAGCAAGAATTTCTGCTCAATTTCTGGAAAGCACGTGATCCGAACCCGCAAACGGATGAAAATGAATTCATGCAGGATTATTTCAGACGGTACAATTATGCAAAGGAAAAATTCAACGGTGGATTAAATTCAGATATGGGCAGAATATATCTCCAATACGGCGAACCACTTGACATTAAACGGCAATTCTCCTCAACTGAATCCAATAAACCAGTCGAAATCTGGTATTATGCAATTGAAGGAACAACTGAATTTATATTTGTCGACCGTTCAGGAGATGGTCATTACGTGCTCGTCCACTCAAATCATCGGGACGAATATCAGAATCCCGGATGGATGAATGAAATTAAATAAACGGACATATGTAAGGAGGTGAGCGAATTTATTTTGCTACTGTCTGGTACTTCGAACCATAATAAGTACGCTTTATCGTTTCATATCCATCAATTATCTGATAATATCATTGATCTTTATAAAACTGTGAAGTACCTATACGACAATCTTAAAATCTATTTAAATAGTTGTAATTAAACAAAGGAGACTAAAAAATGAGACAGAATAAAATAAGGTATCCTCTATTTATTCTGTTGCTGTTCCTTATTGTCGTTCCGAATTATTCATGGGCCGCGCTGACAGGCAAAATATCAGGCAAAGTATTTGAGAAATACTCAAAAGAAGCTTTACCCGGGGCAAATATTTTGTTGGAAGGCACAACAATAGGAGCAGCAACCGATACCAATGGAGATTATTTTATCATTAATGTTTCTCCTGGTGTTTACACTCTAAGAGCAGAAATGATGGGGTATGCAGTTTTCATTCAGGAAAACGTGCAAGTGAATGTTAACCAGACAACGAATATTGATTTTGCCATGAAGCAGCAGACGATTGAAGGTGAAACCATAACAGTCGTCGCTGAACGCCCGGTTGTACAAATGGATATCTCATCAAGTCAAATAATTGTCACTGAAGAGCAAATTCAGGCGAGACCGCTTGATAATATCGAGGAAATTCTTGCTTCCGAAGCAGGCATTACGTTGTCAGCCTCCGACGAAGGATCCGGTCTACTCATCCGGGGGGGCGAGCTTAATGAAACCGATATTGTCATCGATGGATTATCGACACGTAACGAACGAAATCAGCAACCACTTACTAACATAAGCTTAACTGCAATTAGTGAAATTGAAATATTGACAGGTGGCTTTAATGCCGAATTTGGTGATATTCGTTCTGGTATGATTAATATAGTCACCAAGGATGGCAGTCTTGACCGTTATTCATTGAATCTGGATGCAAGAATTAGCCCGCCCGCTCGCAAGCATTTTGGTCCCGATCCATTTAGTATTGAAGGTCCGTTTTGGCAGGTTTACACCGGGAAAGATGCTTTTACCGGTGTTACTGATGAGATGGTGGCCAGTGGTAAGTATCCGTTTACTTTCGTAGGGTGGAACGAAGTAGCCCGACAATTTCTGGCAGATCCTGATCCTTCAAATGACTTGACCCCACAGGATTTGCTTGAAGTATGGAAATGGCAACACCGTTTGCGTGAATATGCAAATAAACCGGATTATATCGGTGATGTCTCATTCAGTGGTAAAGTTCCATTTATGCCGGTCGCATTCATGATGTCGGAACGTTACGAAGATCTGCAACTGGCTTATCCGTTCAGCAGAAATAATTCGATAGCAAGCACATCACTACTTAAATTGACAGGCAATATATCTCCAAGTATGAAATTATCTTTCAATAATGCGTTCATACTATTACGCGGTGTTAGCGGCTCAATTTATGATGACACAAATGGAATGATTACTGGTACGCGTCAGGGCACCAACTACGCACAGAATGCTATGTTCTGGCGATACATGTGGCATGACGCAAACTATAATCCAATTGAAACAATGCAATATCGCGGTGGTTTGACATTCAATCACGTATTGAGCTCTAATACATTTTACGATCTCAGGCTGGAATACACCAATTACAAAACAAAGCAGGAACCGATTGCACTCCGCGATACGACCGGTATTAAAAAAATCGGAGACACCTGGTACGACGAGGCCCCGTTTGGCTATGTTGGAAGTCAAATCGGCTCAATCATTGAAAAATATGATATTCTAAACGACTTTCTGATGTCCGGAGGTGGTCGTGGTCAGGACCATTCCAGATACTGGGGGATGAGTCTCACAGGTAACCTCGTTTCACAAATTAACAAGCACAATGAAATTAAAACCGGTTTTACTTTTGAGTATTTACAACTTCATGAACGGCGTGAAATTAATCATGGCCAAACCACGGAGCCGTTTACAGTAAATCCCGGTAATTGGTGGTATTACGATCAGTCTCCAATTAAATTAGGGGCTTATGTTCAGGATAAATTAGAATATAAAGGGATGATTGCCAATATTGGTGTTCGCGCCGATTATTTAAAGCCTGGTACTGTTCCTTTCAATTTAAATCATCAATTTATTTTCTCTGAATTACCTTATACCTTACAGAACTGGCGTAATAACGGCGACAGTTTTTCAAATTTAACGACATCCGGCTCAAATTATAAACTTTATATTAGTCCCCGCCTTGGTATTTCGCATCCCGTGACAGCAACAAGTAAAATTTTCTTTAACTACGGCCATTTTTATCAGCCACCAATTATGGATGATTTATATACAATTAAGCCGCTTTCTCGAGGGGCAACTATTCCGAATATCGGTGCGGAATGGCCATTAACAATTTCCTACGAAATTGGATTCGAACAAAGCATTGCCACCGATTATTTGATTCACTTTATGGGATATTATAAAGATGTTTCAAATCAACTCAGCTCACAGGATATTGTCTCGCTGGATGAAGAAAACGAGATCAGTACCTGGGCAAATAACAGTTATGCTGATATTCGTGGTCTCGAGCTAAAACTGGAAAAACGCGTTGGCCGCTGGTTTTATGGCTGGGTTTCAATGGAATATTTTGTAAAAAGCACCGGTTACACCGGCCTGCGCTATATTTATGAGGATCGCCAAAAAGCAAAACAGCAGCGTGAAATTACCAACCAGGAACGATCGAATCCTGTCCCATCCGTCAATGCAAATCTGACATTTAAGACGCCATTTGATTTTGGACCGGATTTAATGGGATATAAAGTGCTTGGTGATTGGCGCCTGACTGTTTGGCAAGAATGGTCAGATGGCGGTGAACAACTATTAAATCCCGATGCGCTTTTAAGCGAACAACATTACGCACAAGTCATTGATTGGTGGAATACGGATTTGCAGGTTGAAAAGCGTGTGCAGTTAAAAAACACACGATTTAGTGTATTTATGCAAGTGAAGAATTTATTTAATCGTAAGGGCTTTCCCAATCCGTTGTACTGGAACAAGTATGTTGATTCATTGCACTTCCCATGGGAGACAGGCAGTCAAAAAGGCAACGATAAATTGGGCGAATGGGATAAAGACTATATTGATCTTGGCTGGAATACCTGGGCGCAATTTGTTAATCCCAGGGATATTTTCTTTGGACTTAAATTCCAGTTTTGATTTGATATAATGGAGAATGATAATCATTAAAATTGGGAGGTACTGGCTAATGAAGCTTCATAGACCTCATATAATTACAGGCATTATCGTGATTTGTATACTGGCCATTATGTTGATCTTTCAGACCAACACAGGTTTTGCGCAATCACGAACACACAACCTTGGCGATTACAAATTACGGATTGACTCCGACGATGTGCTTAATACAAATGAAGTGGATCCGACCGGAGAATGGCCCCAGGATCATTTTCGTTACGGCACAATCGTGTTTTATAATACGGGCCATACGATTGGGAGATGGATCGATTCGACAGGAACAGCGCATTCAAAGGAGGATTTTCTGAATCCTGTTTCATACAATGAAGAAGAGCCATATGGTATAAAAGAATATCGTCGATATGAGCCACCCGAAGTATGGGTATATGCGAATGGGCAGGATCAACTTTCATCGCGACGGTTTAATGGTTCTGTTGACCCTAATTTACCGGCAGATGAAATAATTGAAGTACATTATAAATCATATCCGGGATTCGATGTGTTAAAGCGATCCTATTCGT
This sequence comes from Candidatus Zhuqueibacterota bacterium, assembly GCA_016931935.1. Classification (GTDB taxonomy): domain Bacteria; phylum Zhuqueibacterota; class Zhuqueibacteria; order Thermofontimicrobiales; family Thiofontviventaceae; genus Thiofontivivens. The sequence goes on from JAFGDW010000081.1 coordinate 10,413, forward strand.
TTTCAAACCAGAATCACAATGATTATGTAATTCATGTCAATCGGTATAAATGCACATTTGATTGGGATCGTGATCCCGATCCGGATACTGATGCCAGCCAAACGATGCAAGATGTCTATTTTGTGGTTGGCTACAGCAATCAGACTGCCGAAGGAACGTATATCACCTATTCCCGCTGGTATGAAGAGGCAAAAGATGATTGGGCGACTTATGAGAGTTATCCTTCGGAACTGGTCGCTGGCGGCAGAAATTTATTCATCTCCTATTGCTGGGATGGCGATCATCCGGAAATAACCGAATTTGAAGAGGGTGGCGCTGAATTTGATGATACCGGCGACCCCCGTTTTGCAATGGGTTCCGGAGGCGCCACTCCAATGCCGTCCGCTGAATTCGTCTCTACTGCTTACGCCGGCTTTGCAGCATTGCATGTGGATACATCACCGTTTGATCACTCCGACAATAATATGCAGCCAACATCAATTATAGGCAACATGAATATTTATAATGTGTGGGACTCGGATTTTCCTGGCTTTGCGACATTGTGGGATTGGGCAAGTTCCGGCACAAAGCAAACCGTGGAAGACCAGGCTGGCTGGCCTGACGATGCCATGGCTCAGGAGGATGAATACCCGTTTCAGGCATTTGGTCCATATAATTTGTCGCTTGGCGATTCCATTGTGATTGTCTATGCAGTTGGCGCCAACGGTATTTCCACGGATATGGCGATTCAAAAGGGTCTGGAATGGCGCGATTGGTACCGGGGTGTTGAGGGCGCCACGTTTGATAATGATGCCAAGAATGAACTCCTGGCTACCGGAAGAGATTCATTATTTCAAACGATGGATCGCGCGCTTTGGGCCTGGAATCACCATTTGAGCGTTCCGGCGCCATTGCCATCGCCTGATTTGTCCGTTCGATCCGGTCCGAATGAAATCTATCTTGAATGGGAAGATTTATCATCAGCCGGCGATGCCGTCACCGGTGTACCGGACCTGGATCATTATGTGATTTACCGAAAGCAGGGAAACTTCCTGGTCGACGAATATACTGAACTACGCGCGGACGGTCAACACTTATTATGGAAGCCAATTGCAACCGTCGATAAAACGCAAACGACATATACAGATACTGATGTTATCCGAGGCGAAGCATACCATTATGCAGTCACTGCGGTGGATGATGGTACCCAGAATACCGATGGAATTGTGCCGGGACAGAAACTTGAAAGCTCGATTTATGCCAATCGTTCCGAACTTGCCGCTTATGCATTTGAGCCGGGCAAAGCGACTGCGAATTCCGTGCGAATTGTTCCCAATCCGTATGTCTTAAAAGCCGGAGAATTTAATTTTACCGGAGAAGATAATAAGCTATTATTCGTGAACTTGCCATCCTATTGTACATTGCACATCTACACAGTTACCGGCGATTTGATAAAAACGATCGACCACCAGAGTGGCAGCGCTGACGAAGATTGGGATCAGGTGACAGATTCCAATCAGCTACTGGCCAGTGGAGTCTACATTTTACAGGTGACTGATGCCAAGGATATCAATCGGAAACCGGTTTCGGGAAGTATCGAAAAATTCGTTATCATCCGATAAATTTTAAATTGTAAAAATCGAAGACAGTAATGCTGTCAGGAGGTTTAACATGAATAAAATAGGGAAATCGATTATCCCGTTAATGATAGTGGTTTTTTTCGTGACCCTGCCGGTTCATGCGGTTGGCGTTAAGAAAATTGCACAAACCGGGATGAAATGGTTGTCCATCCCGGTTGGCGCACGAGCAACTGCGTTAGGGGGCGCGTACACTGCAGTTGTCAATGATGCAAGCGCTGTTTTCTGGAATCCGGCAGGGATAGCGTTGTCGGAAGGCAATCACGCATTTCTGTGCCAGAATAACTGGATCGCCGATATTACAATCAATGCCGGAGCACTTACATACAATGCTGGTAATTTGGGTGTTTTTGGCGCCAGCTTTACTGCGGTCGATTGGGGGACATTACATGGAACCCGCCGTGCGAGTAATGCTATTGGATTTGAAGAAACCGGTGACTTTTCGCCGACGGATTATGCGGTTGGTATCAGTTATGCCCGCAGTATCTCGGACCAGTTTGCTTTCGGCGGTCAGATTAAATATCTGCACGAAAAATTGGGATCTACGTTAGAGGGAACGCTCGACGCGCCAAAAGATTACACCGCTGAAATGAGTCTCGTCGCGCTTGATTTTGGAACTATTTACTATACGGGTTTCAGAGATCTCCGATTTGGCATGAGCGTACAGAATTTCTCGCAAGAAAAAGAATATCGCGCTGAATCGTTTCCATTGCCGCTGACCTTTAAATTTGGTATGGCAATGAATATTTCCGAATTATTGACAGATATGCCCGACCATTCGGTGACAATCTCTGTTGATGCAATTCATCCTCGCGATTATACGGAACGGCTCCATCTGGGGTGTGAATACAGTTTCAGGGATATGTTATTTCTCCGGGGCGGTTACAAAACAAATTATGATGAAGAGGATATTGCATTTGGTGGTGGCTTCGTGTTTAATGTTGGCAATATGGGTGTAGGATTTGATTATAGTTACATACAGTTTAAAAACTTCGATGCTGTTCATATGTTTTCATTTGATTTTAAATTTTAACCTGAGTAACTATCCGTATTTAAAGTGGAGGATTAAACAATGAAATATAAATATCTGTCGGTAATATGTGGCCTACCGCTGCTTTTATTTCTGATATTTATCGCATGCGAGGCGCCAAATCAGCCGACGTATGGTCCTGAAAATCCTGATCCAAATCCGACAGGATTATCCCCGGCCACGGTTGACACGATAACACCGACTGAGGGGTATCTTAAAGATATCATTACCATTAATGGTAGCGGATTCAATTCGGAACCTGATTTCAATCTGGTGGCGTTCGGTACAAAAACCGGTATCATAAAATCGGCGACTGAAACGCAATTACAGGTTCAAGCGCCCAATATTTCCGGAGAAACAGTCAATATCAAAGTAGCTGTGAAAGGATCGGAATTTTGGAGCAATGAACAGGCCTTTACATTCAAAGATGCAATTGAAAGCATTGATGAAGAAATCGCCTGGCCCAATGGTGTTGATGTGGATGATGAAGGTAATGTATACATTGGCTCTGCTGGTGATGAAATCATCTACAAAATAACCCCGGATGGTGAAAAATCCGAATTTGCGTCTGTGCCTGTGAGCGGAGCCATTCGATTTGGTCCTAACAAAAATCTGTACGTGTGTGAGCAGGGCGAAGGAAAAATCATCCGAATTTCACCGGATGGGGGAACTATTGAGGATGTTGTGGAAATCGATACGCCTGTGTATTTTGATTGGGATGCAAATGGCGTCATGTACATTTGCTGCAATGATGCCGGATTCAAGTCGTTTGACGGCTCCGCGATCACCCATATCGCTGATATTGGCGGCGGCGCCAAAAGTTGCCGAGTCTTTGAGAATAATATTTATCTCACGGATATCTGGGATAGTCAAATTCTGAAATTCACTATTACCGATGCAGGTGTTGATAGTGAAGCTGAAATTGTTTACGAGGGCGATTCACCCGCTGGCATCGAAATAGATTCGGAAGGCAAACTGTATTTTACGGAGGCCTGGGAAACCAGCTTGTACACGCTTTCGCAGGACGGTGAAGAAGATATATTGTATGAAGGGCAATTGATGACCCCGATGCGCTATTTAACATTTTATGGTAAATCCATGTATATTGTATATCCTGGCTGGGGTGATGTTGGACAAACGATAAAAGCGTATATTGGTGTTGAACAGGCACCTCGCTACGGAAGAAATTAATATCGGGATGCAATTATGTTAAATAGCCATGTGGACCATAATCCAACCGCATGGCTATTTATTTTTGAACTTTTAAAATTAGACTGTTTATATGATCACGAAAAAAGACAAACGTGCCTTGTTTTTAATCCTGATTTTTGTCAGTTGCCTTACTTCGACTCTGTTTTCGCAAAGTAAAGGTGGGCGATGGCAGTTTGAAAACAACGGGGATGATTCTGCGGATTGGGATATTATTGATGATAGTGGTACGTTACAAAACCAGGCACAATATGACACCCTGTCTCCGCTGCAGGAAGGTACATCATTTCTGCGATTGGATGAGACAATTCAGAACGATTATTTCAAAATAGAAGACAGTAATGATCTTGACTTTGACAATGAAAATATCGGAATATCCGCATGGATTTATCCTCTACTGGTTGGAGATGATGTCCATTTCATTTTAAATAAAGGTGACCAATTCCTGAATCCAAAAACGACGAACTATGCATTACGGCTTTCAAAAAGTAAGAAACTTGAATTTCTGATTCGCGATGCAAATAACCAGGCCCAGACTGTTGCTTCAGTGTTTGATATTCCAACGAATCAATGGACTTTCGTTGCAATATTTTATGATTATAGCGCCAGCAAGGTCTATATGTGGAATGCACCGACCGCAAATTCCGCCGATACGTTGGATTTTAATCAGGCTATCTTAACAAACGATGATCCATTGGCAATCGGTTCCTGGTATACCAGCAATCCCACTACGCCATCGATAAAAGACTTTGAAGGAAGAATCGATGATGTTCGCATAAGTGGCAGATTGGAAGATATTTTGCCATTGGTCAGCACTGTAAATGGTAGTCTTTTTGAATCCAGGTCGTCCGTGCCGGCAAAAATTGCACTGTATCCGAATCCGATAAGCCTGTCACAAGGGAATATTACCATGTGTATTGATGGACCAGATTATAGTAATTTTTCCATTCGGATTTTTAATGTGCTTGGGCAAGAAATTTTCCGCAGAGCATTCCTGAAAGGCAATAATCCACAATTAGTGAAATGGAATTTGCTGGATGACCGCAGCAATTCAGTGAACACGGGCATCTATTTTGTCAGGCTGGAAAACATGGGACATTATTCAGTCAACAAATTTACCGTCGTCAGGTAGGGGATTTTATCTTTCGATGGGGTCAATTGATACATTGCTTCTTTGCTGATTTTACAGAACTGCTGTGCGAATTTTCAGGTGAAAATATGTAAATGTGTCGAAAGCTGTTTTCAGTGATGTCATTCCGAATTAATTTGGTGATTGTAATGTCATAAACCGACAGCATAAATTGTGCTTCCGGTAATAACATGTTCAATTGGATTAATAAATGGACTTTGTTGGAGAGAAGAATGAAGAAAATACCAGTCATAGCTTTTATCCTGATGACGATAAGCTATTTGCTTTCATGTACTAGCACATCCACACAATTTGTCGTCAAAAAACCGGAAGCAGGTAAATCTATCATTGTAGGCGCCATACTTGTTGAAAATGACGGTATTGATGATTTGTATCAATCGAAAACGTCCAATATCACTGTGGTGGTCGTTGGTAAAAGTGTTCAGGGGGGACAGGAAATATCTCAAGGCTATCATGTAAAAACAGATAAAAACGGATATTTCGCCATTCAAAATGTACCGCCTGGTGCTTACGTACTTAAAGGGATTGAGGTTGATGTTGGTTTTACAAAGCACTATTTAATTACGTCTCGCTGGGAAGGCAATCGGCAGTACTACATATATGCAGACCAAATGATCGATTATAATGTCAGGACATGGCCGGAAGCAACAGAATTAAAAGTCATCGATGTGGGCATCAATTATTTCAAACTGGATAATGCCGGACGGATATATTATGATCGTTTCAAGTTGCTGCACAATACCAGCCTCGGAATAAAAGATAAGTATTACACAATGACGCAGCCACGGAAATATTTTCAGGAGCAATACCCGGAGATGGAGTGGTTTTAATTGGTTTGAGCATGTTTTTCAGCAAGTATTAAAATAGTTGTGTTCTTAAGATTCCGGCTGTCCAGTGTAGCCAATAATGGACTTAAATGTCATCCTGATCCCGCCGTTTTTTGGTGGGAGAAGGATATCTGATCACCAAAATCAACGAGGAAATAGATTCTCTTCGGCCAGGCTCAGGATTGGCTTCATCCCGATAAACAACATTGGGATTCAGAATGACACCCAAACTGAGCAAAGTCGATAACTATCCTTTGGGCAGCTATCTACTTTTAAAAAGAAAAGTATTAGACACGATTACAAAGTTAACAACTATCCAAGTAATCATCCTGCGATCAAGTTCATTCTGTCAAAAATTTTTTATAGTTATGGGATAATTTACTAATCCAATAAATAATGAGGCCATAAATGAATATTTATATCAATAAACAATGCTATCTATTTTTGTTGTTATTTTTAGTCTCCATGATTTTAAATTCATATACACTTCCAGCACAAACACCAGCGGAAAACCTGCTGCTCAAAGATTATCGTCCGAAATCAATTTACAATACGTCAAAATCGTTTGTGCCAAAGGCGAAATATCCGATTATTGATATGCATTCCCATCCCTATGCCGAAACACAGGAACAGATTGCGCAATGGGTGAAAAATATGGATGAAGTCGGCATTGAAAAAACAATCATCCTTACAATGGCAACCGGCGCCCGGTTCGATTCCATTTACGCTGCCTATGCCCAATATCCCGGCCGCTTTGATATCTGGTGCGGTTTCGATTATTCCGGCTACGATAAACCTGGTTTTGGACCCGCTGCCGTTAAAGAACTCGAGCGCTGTCATAAAGTCGGTGCCAAAGGTGTTGGCGAGCTGGGCGACAAAGGCAAAGGCATGTTTTATTGTGCGGTCAAAGCCTGGGGTATGCACTTTGATGACGCGCGCATGGATCCTTTACTGGAAAAGTGTGGCGAACTGAATATGCCCGTTAGCATCCATGTGGCCGATCCCATCTGGATGTATGAAAAAATGGATTCCACAAATGATGGTCTGATGAACGCTGTGGAATGGAGACTGGACAATCAACCTGATATTGTGGGACATAGCGGCATGATTGATATTCTTGAACGCGCTGTGAAAAAACATCCGCATACGAAATTTATTGCCTGCCATTTTGCTAACTGCTCGTACGATCTGAATATCCTCGGAAGGCTATTGGACAGCTACCCAAATCTTTATGCCGACATCTCGGCCCGATATGCAGAAACCGCTCCAATCCCCAGATTCGTTGCCCAATTTTACAATAAATACCAGGATCGGCTTGTTTATGGGACGGATATGGGATTCGATACGGAGATGTATCGAATTACATTTCGCATTCTGGAAACAACCGATGAACATTACTATGAAACGGGCCAGTTTGGTTACCATTGGGCATTGAATGGCTTCGGATTATCGGATAGAATTCTGGAAAAAGTCTATCGTAAAAATGCATTAAAAATTTTGAAATAGTTTCCTTTGGTGATGATATTGGATAAATGCCGTTTCTGATAATTACCTTGTTGCTGATCGGAATTTATATTAGCAATTAATTATTTGGAGGAGAAGATGAAGCTCAATTTATTTATGAAATTTCAGACGTTATTATATTCTGTATTAATAATTTTATTTTTCACATCATGTACGACCATGCAGAAAGCGGGGGTACAAGTAAAGGGTGAGAATATTACGATCGATTTCAATAAAATCCTGTACAGCCGAATTATAGCCAGGATCGATGGCAAGATGACGATTTTGGGCGGTTACTCACCATCCGAGACAGTTGTTATTTCGGGTAAAGAATTTAGCGACTTCGCATTTACGGAAGCATCGAAGCAACAAATCAATGATAATATCGGTACTGGCACCCGGTACATTATCAAGGGGATGGATTCCGTGCTGACCAAAGAAATCTCGATTGTTATGTACGATGATTTTCCCGGCATGGCAATTTACCAGGTCACGTATACCAATACTGGTGACGCCGAAATAACAATTGAAAACTGGACGAATAATCACTATCTGATTTCAGCAAACGCCGATACAGAAGAGCCGAAGTTCTGGTCATATCAGAGCGGCTCTTACGAACGCCGGCCCGATTGGGTGCTGCCGCTAAAACAGGGATTTAAACAGCAAAATTATATGGGAATGAATGCTTCGGATTATGGCGGCGGCACACCGGTGAGCGATGTGTGGCGCAACGATGTCGGACTGGCCGTTGGGCACGTTGAGATGGTGCCGAAACTTGTCTCCATACCGATAACCATGCCAACTTCAGATCAGGCAACATTGGGATTGTCGTGCGAAACAAATAAAAAATTAAAACCCGGTGAAAGCTTCACCACGTTAAAAACATTTGTAGCTGTTCACACCGGCGATTATTTTCAATCACTTTCCGAATACCGGCGGTTTATGGTTAAACAGGATATTGAATTTAAAGTACCACCGCAGACCGTTTACGAACCTATCTGGTGTGCATGGGGGTATCAGCGGAATTTTACCATGAATCAAATATACGGCACGCTGCCCATGGTTAAAAGGTTGGGGTATGAATGGGTCGTCCTGGATGATGGTTACCAGACCGCAGAAGGCGACTGGTACCTGCTCAAGGATAAGTTTCCCAATGGTGATCGTGACATGAAAAAGTTGACGGATAAAATTCACGCGGAGGGATTGAAAGCAAAGTTGTGGTGGGCGCCTCTGGCTGTGGATCCGGGAACGGATTTGATAAAGCAACACCCGGACTATCTATTGCTCAACCAAGACGGCACCACGCAGGATATTAGCTGGTGGAATTCCTATTATTTATGTCCGGCCTATCCCGCCGTGCAGGAGTATACCAAAAATTTGGTCATTAAATTTATGAAAACCTGGGGCTTCGATGGATTGAAAATTGACGGCCAACACCTGAACGCGGCGCCGCCATGTTACAATAAGGCTCACAACCATGCTTACCCTGAAGAAAGTTTCGAAAAAGTGCCTGAATTTTTTAAGGTCATATATGAAACAGCACTTAATATTAATCCTGACGCAGTCGTTGAAATTTGTCCATGCGGTACTTCCTATGCATTCCATACCATGCCGTACATGAATCAGCCTGTCGCTTCGGATCCGGAAAGTTCATGGCAAATTCGGCTTAAAGGAAAAACATTAAAGGCGCTGATGGGGCCCTCTACAGCATACTATGGTGACCATGTGGAATTAAGCGATAATAGAGATGATTTTGCATCAACAGTTGGAATTGGCGGTGTGATCGGTACAAAATTCACCTGGCCTGTTGGCGCCAAAAAGAATTCCAAAATTGATCTGACGCCAGAGAAAGAAGCTGAATGGGATAAATGGATAAAAATCTATCGCATGAAAATGTTACCCACCGGCACTTATCTCGGCAGTCTGTACGACATTGGTTTTGATCGCCCTGAAGCACACGCGGTTCAAAAAGATGATCGGATGTATTACGCATTTTATGCGGACAACTGGGATGGCAAGGTCGAATTGCGTGGTCTCGAAAAAAAAGCGTATAAAATTTATGATTATGTAGATAACAAAGATTATGGCACTGTCACTGGGCCGATTGCAAAAATTGATGTTGCATTCAATAAGCATTTATTATTGGAAGCTGTGCCGAGTGAATAAGTATTGTTCTCTTTGTTGGTTAATTGAAAATAAATGGAAGTGGTCAGTTTTCAGCGCAAAATGATATAAAATAGGTTGAGACAGATTCGTTGAATTTATTGTGACGGTTGAACATCCCCTGATTCTATCTCATAGCCCGCAAGCGGGTGAGATAGAATATTCCCACTTCGAAGATGGACGATTTTGACCTGGGGATGTTCTCATTGCTCATATATTTTTCGCAAAGAATCCAAAATTATTCTTTCGTGCAAACCATTTTGCATACTCAAGCATAAATATACTGGACAAAAATGACTGATACATTAAAAAACATTGTCAAGGCGCACAAGCAGGGAGATGCTGTTGGCATTTACTCTGTCTGTTCCGCAAACCAATACGTGCTTGAAGCATCCATGAATCAGGCCAAACAAGACGACAGCGTTCTGCTGATCGAATCGACATCGAATCAGGTCGACCAATTCGGCGGGTACATGAATATGACGCCGGATCAGTTTGTTTCCTATGTCCATTCGATTTGTCAACGCATGGATTTTCCTGCCGAGCAGGTCATTCTCGGTGGCGACCATCTGGGGCCAAATGTATGGCAAGGTAAACCTTCAGACGAAGCGATGAAGTTAGCTCGGGATCTAATAAAAGCGTACGTGCTTGCAGGCTACACGAAAATTCATCTGGATACGAGCATACGTTGTGCCGATGATCCGGGCGACAAAAATACGCCGTTAGCAACCGAAACCATTGCTGAACGTGCTGCTCAACTTTGTGAAGTCGCTGAACAAACGTCTGCTTCATTTAAAAACAAACCATTATATATTGTCGGAACAGAAGTGCCGACCCCCGGTGGCGCCCGGGAAGAATTGACCGAATTGATACCAACAAAAATCGATGATCTGCAGGATTCAATTGAGTTGACAAAACAGGCGTTTTATGACCGTCATTTGCAGGACGCCTGGGAGCGTGTGATTGCAGTGGTTGTTCAGCCGGGAGTTGAATTTGGAGATTTATCGGTGGTCGATTATGACCGTTCCAAAGCCTGGGAATTGATACATTTTATTGAAAGATATCACTTTGTTTATGAAGCGCACTCTACCGATTATCAGTTGCCACCTAAATTGAAGGAACTTGTCGAAGATCATTTCGCGATCCTGAAAGTCGGGCCCGGACTAACATTTGCACTGCGTGAAGCTATTTTTGCGCTGGCTCAAATGGAGCGGGAACTCATGCAATTACATCGTGGATTATCCGCATCGAATATTATCGATGTCATCGATGATGTCATGCTAAATAAATCGGAATATTGGAAAAAACACTACCATGGTAATGAGCAGGAGTTGGCATATGCCAGGAAATACAGTTATAGCGATCGAATACGATATTATTGGCCGGCAGCAGAAATTCAGGCAGCATTACACGTGCTAATTCAGAATCTGGATAAATTAGCAATCCCGTTTACGCTATTAGGCCAGTATATGCCCAATCAATATTGGGCTATCCGAAATGGGAAAATCAAAGCTAGTCCGGTTCACCTGATCCACCACAAGATACAGGAAATTGTGTCAATTTATGCATCAGCGACAAACCAAAGTTCAGGAGTATAGCATTTGCCCTTGCCCTGCACCACAGGCGCATTTCCGACTTTCAGGGCGTAAATACGCCGAGCAGAAATCCACGCAATTCTCGTCATCCATGTTCCCTTTTTTAAACCAGTGCAATTGCTCTTAACATAATTAAAGTCTGAGGAATCAATATGAAAAAAAACATAATTCTTTTTTCCATGGCGTTGCTGGTTGCTTGCGGCACCCAAAACGACAAAGCACAAAACTGGACACATTATGTCAGAATCGCAGGACATGGCCTCTCCTTGTCCACGGTTGACTCCATTATTAAAGATGCCAAAGATACACACCTGTTTGGTTTTGAAGTAGATAACAGCCTGACCGGTTATTACGAAAGTTTTCTTGATCCAACCGACAAATTAAAAGCAATTAAAGCGTTGGCCGATTCAACCCATAAAATTGGAAATTACGCATTCGTTTACACAGAAGGACTCGAAACCATCACGGCAGAATGCGATAAAAAAGAACATACCTTCTTTAAAGATCATCCGGACTGGGTGCAGCGCGATATTACCGATCGACCGGCTGTTTTTGGTGGCGGCACAGCGTTCTGGATTTCCGAGGGAGATGAAGACGTCTGGATTAGCCCGTTCGCTACCGAGTGGCGAAAAATCTATATGGAGCGTATCCGACAGATTGCCGCTACGGGAATCGATGGGATATTTATCGATATTCCCTATTGGATGACGCATTTCGATGGTTGGGAAGACACATGGGCCAGCTTTGATGATTATACAGTCGCAGCTTTCAAAGACCTCACAGGCCTTGATGCAAAGACAGATATCAAATTAGGTGACTTTGCAGATCCCGGATTTATTAAATGGGTAGATTTCCGCATGGCAGCGCTGACAGACTTCATGAAAGATGTCAATGCCAATGCCAAATCTGTAAACCCGAAATGCATGGTCATCGCAGAAATTTATCCGGGCATTGATGAATCCGCTGTGCGTGTTGGCGCGGATGTCTATCAAATGTACCAGGTTGTCGATGCTATCGGACATGAGTATAGCGGTGGCGGCGGAAACGCTGCTTCGAAAAATCCGCTTGACTGGATGTCCCGCATGACTGGCCTGTACACCTTCTGTGCATTTGCTGAGGGGAAAGCCACCTGGATGCTGAGCTATTCCTGGAGTCAGCGTCAGGAGAACATTGTTCCCGGCGAGGCCATTAAAAATCTGATGCTGTCCAACGTCATGGCCGGCGCCAATTGCTGGGACGCAGCGGGGCATGTGATGTCTGGCTCTAATGATATTGAAACGCGGAAAACAGTGTTCAAATGGATTGCCGAGCATGAGCAGACGTTTTACAAACCCCGAAAAACAATCAAGCCGATTGGCGTCTATTTTTCTGACAAGACCAGAAATTATTTTGCTGATGATTTCATTGCATCATACCAGGGCATTATGTATCTGCTTCTGCAATCCCATCTTGAATTTGAAATCGTTACACCGCGAACACTGAGTAAATTTTGCGGCGAACTGCTGATCCTTCCCGATGTAAAATGTGTAAGTGATGAAGAGATGAACAATTTCAGCCAATATGTCAGCAATGGAAATGTCTTATATATCACGGCCGAGAGTGGCACGAATGATCCATCCCGGAAGCTGCGTTCGGAAAATCCGTTGCACAAATTATTAGGTATCGATGCTTCTGCTAGAAAGCTTTCATTAACATCAGCAAACAGGTTTGTGTACAATCCCGTATGTCCGGGCAAAGCGTATTTTGATGAAACCGAAAAACAATATAACGAATTTGGCTGGACTGGTTCGGTGCAAGGTGCTACTTTCGAATCGATGCGCCAGCAATTTGTCCGCGAACTTACCAATGAAGTTGGCTATAAGCCCGCTGTCATGGTGAATGCCTCCCCATTTGTTTCAAGCCAAACGGCTGTCGTCGATGGCAAAACGCATGTGTTCATCGCCAATTTTAAAGGCCTCAAAAAGAATGAAATCGCAGTACAACTGTCAGAAAACAACGTTACTATCGAGTTTCAGGCGTCACAAAATGCAAGCGTATTTGGCTTGCCGTTCCTGGGGCAAGTTGAAAAAATTCAAACAACCTGGGAAAGCGGTAACCTGAAATGTACGATACCTGAAATTGGGAAAGGCATGGTGGTCTGGGTTGAAGAATAATTCTTTTAATAAGGAAAACAATATGAAAAATTATATCCGTTTTGGAATGTTTTTGATTTTACTCACCATCAAGTTATCCTGCACCCAAAAAAAACATGAGTGGAAACCAATAGCCGATTGGGGACATTGGCGTCTCGGACATCGGTCCAATCTTGAGTTTCTGGAAAAGAACCATTTTACGGTAACATTCGGTCAGGGCGCCCCTAATTTTGAAAGCGTCACCCGGGCTGAGTTTGATAAGGCGCTCCGGGAGTCGAAAGCGTTTAACGATTCATATCATGATAAAGGATACATCGTTTTACGTTATTTATCGACATCGCTTAACGGTGAGTCGGAAACGCCAACTTCACAACCGAAGAAGGAGCAGATTGATCTGTTGAAATTTTACAATGAACGTTGGAATGATTTTGCCGACTACATTGGAGAGAAACCTGCTGAAGATCCGGCCACATGGATGATGGTGCATCCGGACGGCAGTTTTCCTTATTACCGTTATGCGCCCTACGGAAAGGAACCGGATCAGGGATTCGAAGCCTGGGGCGTGCCAGCAAATCCGGATTATGTAAGATACATGGAAGGCAAAGTGCAGGCACAGGCTGAAACCGGAATCGACGGCTCATATGTCGACTGGACACAGATTGCTGGCGGTACGAGCTACGATCCTTACACAAGAACTGATTTTATCACGTATTTGACAGAATTCATTCCGGCAGATGTCTCGGAAAAAAAATATGGGACATCAGATTATGCTAATATTCAGTTACCGACAAAACGGGGTGAGCCATTCTGGATGGAATGGATCACCTATCGCTGTCATTCGGTGGCGCAATTTCACGACCATTTGCGTAGCTATGCCCGGAAATACAATCCATATTTCATGATTTCCGGAAATATCTTCGGCGGCTTTGGGTACGGCCCAATCGCTTACGACGCCGCCGGCAACATGGAAATGCTGGGTAAAGTGGATGATTTTATCTATTCCGAAATTCAGGAGTTTTTGGACAGCGCTCCGCGGAAGCGGGACGATGGCATGAAGATCACTAACAGCCCGGCGTTGAAATTTCTCGCGGCAGCGTCGCATGGGAAACCGGTCATTGTGTACGCAACCGAGATTACGCCACCGATCTTCCCCAATCCAACCGAAAAGTGCCTGAGTGCAATGGCGCAGATCAACATCGCCGAAGCTGCGGCCAATCATGCCATTTTCCGGGAAAAGCGGGAAACGCCTCCGGGCGCAACGGCAATACATAATTTCCTGGCTGCCAATGAAAGCAGTTTGTCAGGCGCGCACCTGCACAGCAATGTCGGCATTCTCGCCTCACTGACTCAATACCTGGCGGATGAGCAGAGCTTTGCATTTACCGCATCCCGGGTGTTAGCGGACCGTGGCATCACCCATACCATGCTCGTAGAAGACGACCTGCTGAGCGATGTTCATAAACAATTTGATTTAATCGTCCTGCCATATCTCCCACTGCTAAGCGTTGAAAAGCAGACAGCCCTGAAACGTTACGTTGAAAACGGAGGCTCACTGCTAGTTTTGGGCGAAACAGGAAAAAAGGATCAGTATAACCTGCCACATGCTGACATTCCATTGGCAGCGCTATTTGGCAAAGGCTATCCAAATGAATTAACCAGCATTCAAGTAGGTTCAGGAAAGGCATGCTTTGTCCCCCTGGCTATTCCCAAATCACGCTTTCGGATTCCTACTAAAACCAAAGGTGAATTTACTACGTTTGGCCCCACGATGGCAGATTTATTCGCCGACATTCCTGAAGGCTATACGCGCGGTCGAATCGATCCTGCCTTAATGCAGAAACTGGAGACTGTCGCCGATCAGATCATTACACAATTCAATGGCAACCTTACGCGTCTTGTGAAGCCGCAACCGTATCTTGAAATGACGACCATGATGCAAAAGAGTGACGACCGCATGCTGGTTCACCTGGTGAATTATGATGTCACCGTAGATGGTGTTATCACACCGGCTAAAAATGTTGACATCCAATTAATGCTTCCAAAGGGTAAGCAGATCAAGAGTCTCATGTTTAACGGCATGCTTTCAGAACTTAGTCCGGTTGAGTTTGATAGCAAACGTTTTGCCGACCGGGACATGATAATTTTTAGTGTAGATCAGGTTGATGTTTATGGTCTTGCAGTTGTGCAATTACAATAATTTAAAGTGAGTTCGACGTAGGGAAAATATGGAATGAAAATTTACGATTTTATACCAAATTTATATGGTTTTGAGCTAATTTCCATTAAAAATATACTGCTTTTTTCCCTAAAATTAGTTATACTTGTTTTGGGTTGATTTGTAACATTTGTAAACGACTAAAGTCGTTACTACAAGTTTGTAGTGATGGCTTTAGCCATCAAATATATGTTACATTCTAACCCGTAACAGGTATATATCGAATTCATGTTATTTTAGTTAGAGCGCCATTGTTATTTGAAAAAGCGTTTTCTCAACCATTTGAAATTAAGCAAGCCTAAAAAACCTGAAATGAAAAGTACAACCATGGATGGTTCAGGTATGACTTGACTTTCTTTTAAGAAGTTGGTTAAAATGACATCACTAGCATGTGGAAAATTTATATTTGGAAAAACCAGTTCAGGGCTCGGTGCAATAATATCCATGACTCCATAGAAGGAGCCCAGAAAGGTGATACTTGGATCGGTTACTACATCTACAACATGTACGAATCCATCTAATCCACTTGGAATAGCTCCAATATAATAATCACTACCATAACTTAGATGAAAATTGGAAGTTAGGTTGACATAGCGAAAATCATTAATTAAATACCCTTCCCAAGCCTTTAGTGTGTTTGATGTTAGTAATATTCCTGAAGAATTCCAAATACCGATTTGGTGGTCATTAAAAATTCCATCTTGCCATCGATCATAATAGCCTAATGCAGTAACATTTATACCATTAATGTCGTTTACAGTGAATCCAAATCCAAATGTATGCCAACCTCCATAGCCAAAAGCAATATCGGTATAAGCTGATATTCCAGGAGTATACACTTGACTAAATCCATTTACAGGTAATAAAAATAAAATTGGCAATATGATACAGGCGAATAAGCTCATCATCTTCATTTTTTACACCTATTCTTAAATTAGAAACTGATTTATAAAATTTTATTTTAAGCAAATCAAAAATCATGCCAATACAATAGACAAGGTCATCCCCACTGTAATTTATGGAGTTATATATTATCTCTTCATTAATTAAATAGTAAAAAATAATGCTAATGTGTACAACAAATCGTCATTCATACTTTTTATATATATAACACTTTAATTTATATTTTATTAACATGTACAACGTATTAACACTAAACCAATTAATGGAAGGTTTTACATGAAGAAATCCGAAGACCGCTTCGTTACCAGTATATAAAACGTATTTAGTGGAAAAACTGAAATGATAACATCAAAACATTTATGGTATTTGCTCCCATTGCTATTTCTACTTTTTAATATTACATGCAAAAAAGACGCGCCAACCACTCCTGATGAAACCGCTGTTACGCTGGAGGAGATTGATGATGTGTTGCCCAATCCGTTCAAAGGCTTTGCGCCCTGGATTGGCGATAGCAACCCGGTGTATGAAACGAAATTACAGCAAGCCACATTCGGATGGGCGGATATTGAGACGAGCAAAGGCGTCTACAACTGGGAACGATTGGAGCGCTATTGGGGAAACATCGCGTCGACAGGTAAAAGGGTCGGCTTCCGGATTGCGGCTGAAATTCCGGGTTCCGGAAAAAACGATACGCCGCAGTGGCTCATCGATCAGGGAATCGCGATGCGGCCGTATTCGATTGATGGCCAGCAGGGATTTGCTCCGGATTGGGATAATCCGAAATTTTTAGCCGCTCATCATGATTTTATCATGGCCGTCGGCGCCCGTTATGATGCTGATCCGCGTGTTGCCTGGATCGATATCGGTTCGTATGGTTTCTGGGGAGAATGGCATGTCTGGATGAACGATTCGTTCGCCGCGACACAAGCCACCAAGCAGGCCATATTGGATGACTATTTTGAGGCATTTCCCACCAAAGCCAAAGTAATTGCTTTTGATGATGATTTCGCGACGAAATACGTCACCGATCATGGCGGCGGTATCCGCAATGACTGCCTGGGCACGCAGGATTCCAATGATTGGTATCTGGAAAGTTTAAATGGAATCGATCCGGCGATGAATGACCGTGTATGGAAGACGGCGATCATTACCGGTGAGTTCTGCGGCTCAAACCGGGGCGCAACCGAAGGCACAACAGACCGATTCGATTTGAATTATGAGTTTATCAAAAAAACACATTGGTCATTTATCGGTTCTGCTGGCGGGGCAATTCAGCCGCAAAACGAAGAACACCGGAAAAATCTGGACAAGTTGCATAAAACGCTCGGTTATCGCTTTGTCCTGAAAGAAGTGAGCCATAAAGCCAGCGTGGTAAAGGGAAGCACGCTCGGCGTCAATATTAAAGTAGATAATAAGGGCGTTGCGCCGTTTTATTTTGACTGGCCGCTGGTGATATACCTGATGGATTCCGATGGCGATGTCGCGTTTCAACAGACTACGAACGTCGATATTAAAACCTGGCTTCCTGGCATAAGGACAACTGAAACATCCATTTCGATTCCGTCGGATATGAAATCCGGTACGTACGATGTCCGGCTTGCTATTCACGATCCGGATACCAATATGCCCGGTGTGCTGTTTGCCAATACGGGGAATGATGACCAAATCCGCTATTTGGTTAGCCGAATAAACGTCGAATGAAAGGTACATTTTATGATCAAATCCTATTTTAAAATCGCTGGTTTTATCGTTGGTATTCTTATTTTCACAGGGATTGGTTTGACGCAAATTGAACATACTGTTGAAAATGACTATCAAGATATCCATCTCAAAAGCAAAATAACCGGCGTGCAACCCATGACCGGGATTGTTTTATGGGAAGAATTGAAAAATAAAGATACCGATGCAATCCAATTGGAATACTCCTACATGCGGTATAATGATGTTGTCAAAGAAAAGGGTGTTTATGATTGGTCAGTAGTCGAGCAGGAATTAAATTCAACAGCCAGTCGCGCACATCAGGCTATTTTACGTTTCTGGGACACCTATCCCGGCCGGGAATCGACCGTGCCTGATTACATTAAAGCGCTTCCCGATTATCATGGCATTGTGGCGCTCAGTGAAAAGCGCGAGACCGGTTTCCCGGACTGGTCCAATCCTGAATATCAACGCTTTTTTCTGGAGTTTTATCAGAAATTTGCTGAAAAGTACGATAAGGATCCGCGCCTGGCATTCCTCGAAGTGGGGTTTGGTCTATGGTCTGAATATCATATTTATGATCCGAAAGAAATCCCTGGCACCAATTTCCCAAGTCTTGATTTCCAGACGACATTTTTTCACCATATCGATACGTTATTCCAGGAAACGCCCTGGTTGATTTCGGAAGACGCTCACGTTGGATCACGTACACCATTCGCGAGTCAACCGGAACTGCTTAACATTGATTTTGGGATTTTTGATGACTCATTTCATCTTGCCTGGAAACCCGGTTATAATTATGAAGGCTGGGAGTTCTTTGGGCTCAAGCGCTATGAGCGATCACCAACGGGCGGAGAGATTCTGTTCCCCAGGAAAGAGCGTTCTGACTTTGTTGATTCACATTGGGCGCACGAATCCCGGAAATTTGGTATTACGTTTATGATCTGTGAACAATGGCTGCGCTGGATCAGCATCGACCGGCTTCGTGAACATAGCATGGCGTGTGGTTACAAATTTCAGGTGACCGAATTTACGACCAATAAATATAGCGCGAAGGTAACTGTAAAAAACACCGGTGTGGCGCCGATTTATTATGACGCATTTATCACTGTAAATGGTGTTCGATCGGAAGAATCATTGAAATTTCTGCAACCAGGTGAGTCCCGCCAATTTCACGTGCAATCCGGCGGAGAAAATCCGAAACTCACAATTGAATGTGATCGGCTGGTGCCCGGTCAGAAGATTGAGTATAATGCGGATTTGTAATGATGAATCGGGCGGTTAGCTTTTTGATTAACGCTGATAGCTGTACGCTTTGTATTAGAATGATATTTATTAAGTGAAAGTTGGAAATGTTGTCATCATAAACGATAATAAAATTGAGGAAAACCATGAAACGCAGATCATTTTTTAAGACTACCGGCGCGCTTGCACTGGTTGCCGGGGTTGGAATTGAAAAGGCCTTTGGATTTGTACCGGCACATAATTGGGAAAAATATGATTTTGGCTCCGGGCCTGAGGTTAAGGACCGGCTCAATCAGGGACCATTTCCCATCTATCCGCCGGAAGAAGTCGTACCAGGCAGTTATGTGGTGATGGCAACAACACCATCAAAAGAAATCGTAAATAATTATGGTATGGGTTTGATTGTTTATGTCTCCGGCGATCTTGGTCCGCCCCATATTATCGGTGAGTCACTGGAAAAATCAATCGAAGATCTTGTCAAATTACCATTCGTACAGAAAATTTATATGCGGCCGGACTGGCGGCAGGTGCAAGTCAGCCCTGGCAAACTGGATTTTCCCGATTACTGGAAAATCACCTTTGATCTGGCCAGGCAGTACAACAAACCGATAGCCTTTCGTATTATGACGGAAAATCCGGATGTGCCTTACCCGGGCATGCCGGAATTCCTGATGCAAAAAGTACCGTATATCAAATTAAAAGGCGAATGGAAGGGAAATCGTTCAAGTGTGCGAAATCAAAAAGAGCATAAAATGCCCCGCTATGACCATCCGGCATACCAGGCAGCGTTCAGGGAATTGAACGCGCTACTGGCGGATCAATTTAACGGAAATCCAATGGTCGAGTACATGGATACGTTTATGTACGGTTTTTGGGGTGAAGGCCATACCTGGCCGTTTGACGGGCATCCGTTTCCCGATGATGTTGTCGCTGAACAAACCTGGTTAAAAATGTTCGATACGCAATTGGAGTTTTGGACAGAAACGCCGCTCGTAACCAATACACAACCGGATTACAGCCGGGTTGGCAATGCCGAGATGCTTGATAAGACTATTCGTACCAACAACTGGATCAGAACTGACACGATTTTTATTGAAAATGAGCAGATTGAAGCGTTGAGCAACCGTCCGCCGTGGATTGCGGCAATCAGTGAGATTGGCATCCACACGCTTGACAGGTTGGTTGTGGATCAGGGCGTGGATATTAATGAAAATATTATTGAACATGTCATCGATTTAGGCACCAACTACTGGTCGGTGTGGAACTGGCACAATATCGCCGCGCGGAATATTCTGGATTATTATGAAAAATATCCGGAAGCAATCGACAGGCTCAGCCGGCGGATTGGCTACCGGGTGCGGCCGTCCTGGGTCTGGCAGTTTGAAAAGGCCGGCCACCAGGGCATTATTCTCGGGATGGTCAATGATGGGATTGCCGCAGTACCGGGGGTGCTGCGAATTTCGATTCAGGATGAAAACGGACAGGTATTTCACAGCGGTTGCCTGGATCCCGGATATCCTAAACCACAGGGTGTGCGGCAGGCTATGCTGGTATTGCCTCCCGGAGTCGATTGGAAGGGATTGCGCATTAAGGCAGAACTGGAAGTAAAAGATGTCCGTCATCCGGTAAAGTGGGCATGTCATCAAAAAACCAACGCTGATGGTACATTAACCCTGGCGCCGACAAAGGGGGTGTAGCGATTTTAACGGGAATTTCTGTTCCGGGCGAGGCTAAATTTATATTCTTGGCATTGATTCCTTGTCTGATACAAATGAAGTATCAAGAGTCTATCCGAAAACCTACTGATTGATGGTACACCCATTTGTAGACTTCCGAAGTCTTCAAGAATTCGGAAGTCTTTTCCCACCAACATAATATCCAAGGATAAAATACTTGCATATTAGTGGCATTCTTCCTATTTTTAGAAACGAAAAAAAAGATTAATACCCCGACCCATGAACAGGAAAAATTACATGATGACACTATACTTCATCCGGCATGCAGAAAGCGAAGCGAACAAAAAAAATATTTTGGCAAGTCAGATGGACTACCCGCTTTCAAAAAAAGGAATGGAAGATGCTCGTCACATTGCTGAAAAATTTAGCGTTGATAATCGTGTTGACAAGATCATTTCATCTCCGTTAATCCGAGCCGTTCAAACGGCACAGCCATTTTCAGACATATTTAACGTTGATATCAAAACCAACTCGAATTTATTGGAACAGCATCTTGGCAGATTTTCCGGAATGACATATCAGGATGTTGAATCAGAGCCGCACTACGAACACGACAAAACAAAACGCTGGAATTGGGAGCCCGAAGGAGGCGGCGAGTCGTATCGGATGATATCAGACCGGTTAAAGATTTTTTTTGACTCACTGGATCACGAGGGAAATGACAAAAATATATTAGTGGTCAGTCATGCCGTCACGTTGCGTATTATTCGGGCGTTACTGGAAAATACAATTCCAAAGTATCCTGTCGTTCTTGCTAAAAATGGGGAAGTGTGGAAAACAGAATTTCAGGGACTATTGAATGCCCATGTGATACAATCATTTCATTATATATAGTGCTTGAACAAAAATATTTAAAATTATCCTTCCGAAGCGATTGGCAAGGTTTCATGTGGTTTGGTACCAATGAAGGTTTAAATAAATATGACGGTTATACGATAATCACGAATTATAAAAAGTTTGTATCTACTCATGTCAAGGGCTATTGTGAAGCTGCTGAAGCAGCTAATTGCCTGGTTGCCGTATTAAGGCACCACGATGAATCGCGGTGCTGTTACAAGCTTGTAAAAGCACCATGCTTTAGCATGGTGGGGTGGCATGGCGTCGAACCATTTTC